>DATEOP010000036.1:0-5100 GCA_035274065.1 Burkholderiaceae bacterium | reverse complement strand
GATTGCGCGCCCAGTGTTACGAGCTCATCGGAGAGGGCGGCCTCAAGACCGCGCGGGCAGACCGCGAAAAACGCGGCAAGCGTCACTTCGCCAGAGCTCGATCGAGAAACTCAAGCCTATCCTGGCCCCAGAAGAGCTCGTCTTGATAGATATAGGTTGGAGCACCGAACACGTTACGCATGATCGCTTCCTGAGAATTCTGCACATATCGCGCTGCGACTTCGGCCGACCGTGCGTGCTCAAGGAGTGAATCCGCTTCGAGCTTGCGCGCGCTCGCAATTTCAGCGAGCACCGCTGCGTCGCTGATGTTGCGCTCCTCCGCCCACACGGCACGTCCACAGTCGCCGGCGATGTCCAGGGCAGCATCCATGCCGTGGCGTTCGAGAACAGCGAGAATTAGCGTCGCGGCAGGCTCGGCGGGAACCGGAAAATGTTTGGGTTCGAGCGTCAGCGGCACGCCGAGATATTCGCGCCAGCGTTTTAGCTCCATCATCCGGTAAGCCCGCCTCTGTGGCGGTCTGTCTTTCAGCGCAAGCCCCCCAGACACGGGGAATACCTTGCCGAGGTCCATGACGCGCAAGTGGATCTTTGCCTGATGTTTTGCACAGATATCTCGAAACCGCGCATGACCCATGTAAACGAAGGGCGACACAGGAGTCATGAAGTAATCGACAGTCTTATCCATACGCTCGAGTCTTATTCATACGTTCTTAGAACGGCTTTACGACAACCAGGATGACAATCGCAACCAGTAGAAGCACAGGCGCTTCGTTGAACCAGCGGAACCAGACGTGCGAGTGTCTAACTTCGCGGCGTATGAATTTTCTGTAAAGGAGCGCGCACCACCCGTGATACGCAATCACCGCCAACACCAGCGCGAGCTTTGTGTTCATCCATGCCGTGCCGACTCCTACGCCGTAGCTTAGAAGCCATATGCCGAAGAGCAGCGCAAGCACCGCCAAGCCCGTCGTAAAGCGCAACAGCTTGCGCGCCATCATCAACAAGCGCTCGCGCGTTGCATCGTCTGCCACCATGGCCAGATTGACGTAGATTCGCGGGAGATAAAACAGGCCGGCAAACCAGCTGGTCACAAAGATGATGTGTGCTGCCTTCACCCATAGATAGCCACCGCCCATTCCCGGTCAACTAGTACGCACTTCGCCGTTGCCGAAAACGACGTATTTCAGTGACGTCAAACCTTCCAGGCCGACCGGGCCACGTGCGTGCAGCTTGTCATTTGAGATCCCGATCTCGGCGCCCAACCCATATTCGTACCCGTCGGCAAAGCGCGTCGAAGCGTTGACAATGACCGATGCCGAATCGACCTCGCGGACAAACCGCATTGCGTTCGCGTAATTTTCGGTAACGATCGCATCGGTGTGTTTGCTGCCGAAAGTGTTGATGTGCAAGATTGCATCATCGATGCCTGGCAACGTCGAGATCGAAAGAATCGGCGCCAGATATTCCGTGCGCCAGTCCTCATCGACCGCGTCGACGAGGCCCTTTACCCCGGCGGCCTCTAGCAGTTGCCGCGATTCGGGACAGCAACGCAGCTCGACACCTTTGGACTGATAGATGCGCCCCAATGCCGGAAGTACTTGTGCAGCGACGCTTTGCGCGACGAGTAGCGTTTCCATCGTATTGCACGTGCCATAGCGCTGCGTCTTCGCGTTGTCTGCAATCTCGATCGCCTTGCCGATATCGGCCGCACCGTCGATATACACGTGACAAATCCCGTCGAGATGCTTCAGCAGCGGCACGCGGGATTCGCGCATCAGTCGTTCGATCAAGCCGCGGCCTCCGCGAGGCACCAGTAGGTCGACATACTCGGTCAATTGCGCCAGCGCGCCGACGGCGGCACGATCGATCGTATCGACCAGCTGCACGGCGTTCGCCGGCAGACCGGCGTCCACGAGCGCACTACGCACGACTTTCGCTAAAACGCGGTTGCTTTCGATCGCCTCGGAGCCGCCGCGCAGAATCGCAGCGTTGCCGCTCTTTATGCACAGCGCCGCGGCGTCGACCGTCACGTTGGGCCGACTTTCGTACACGATGGCGATCACGCCGAGCGGCACACGCATACGGCCAACCTTGATGCCGCTGGGGCGCGGTTTCAGTTCGATGATTTCACCGATCGGGTCCGAAAGGCGTGCGACCTGCTCCACACCGACAGCCATCTGTTCGATCGCATCATCATCGAGTGTTAGACGATCGAGCAATGCAGGCTGCACCCCCGCTCTACGTGCACGGTCAATGTCAAACGTGTTGCCGCGCTTGATTTGCTGCCGTTCATCCCGTAGCAGCGTGGCGATTTTCAGCAGCGCCTGATCCTTCGCGCGGCTGTCAGCCGCCGACATCGCGCTGGACGCTTCGCGAGCGGCTCGACCGATCTGCCGCACATGGTCCACGACGTCTACTACTTCGCCTGGTTCGATCGGACGAACGACCGCGGAATTCATTGCACACTGCTCCTTGGCGGGCCGGCTAGGCTCAGCGCCAGATCAGTCAATTCTAGCCAGACGTTGCTGTCGGTCTGCGCTGCCGGCAGGCCTTTGGCAAGCCGGTCAATGTCTGCGGCGCGCAGCAGGGCGGCTTCGAGCGCGTCCGCGGAGACGCGCGCAAGTGCGCGTTCGAATAACCTTTCGCGTGGTCCCCACAGTCGGTTCTCACGCGCCGCGACGGGAAAAGGCCGGCCCGCGTCCACGTGCGCCTTCACGCGCAGCAGCGTGCGCAGTTCTTCAGCCACTACCCACAACACAAGCGGAATAGCTTCCCCCTCAGCTTCGAGTCCGACCATGGTCTTGCGAACACGTGCTGCGTCACCGCTTAACATTGCGATCGGCAACTGGAACACGTCATAGCGAGCGACGTTCAGCACACTGTCGGTTACCTGCGCAAGCGTCAACTGGCCTGCCGGATACAGTAAAGACAGCTTCATGACTTCCTGGTGCGCTGCAAGCAAATTGCCTTCGACCTTGTCGGCCATGAATTCAAGTGCTTCACGCCCGGCACTTTGATTTTGTTTCGCGAGGCGCTGCGTGATCCATTGCGGCAACTGCGCCCGCTCGACGCTGTCGATTTCAACCATGACACCGGCCCGCTCGAGCGCCTCGACCCAACGCGCCTGCCGTTCACGCCGCTCCAGCCGCGGCACCGAGACGATCGTCATCACGCCGTCGAGGCCGCTCGATGCATGAGTTTCAAGCGCTTTCGCCCCCGCCGTCCCGGGCTTTCCGCTGGGCAGGCGAATTTCGACGATTTTCTTTTCTGCAAATAAGGACAAGCCTTGCGCAGCTTCTACGAGCTTTGACCAGTCAAAACGCGCATCGGCATTCAGGACGTCGCGTTCGGAGTAACCCATCCCTCGCGCCGTGACGCGAATCGCATCCTGCGCTTCAAGAGACAGCAACGCTTCGTCGCTGGCTACGACGAAAATCGGCGGCAACGATCCCGCACGCTGTGCGCGCGCGAGCAATCCGCCCAGTGCGTCGTTTCTAACCTGCACTCGGCTTGATTCCCTGCAGGCGATTCACGATCTGCCGCACCAGATCGCTCTGCATATCGCGAAATAGCAATGCTTCTTCGGACTCCTTCGCAAGCAGTTCAGACTCGTTGAAGCTGATATCGCGCCGTGCAACCAGTGACGTCGGCGCGATCAGCTCGCTTCCTTCGTGATCGACGACGCGGAAGGTCGTGCGCAGCCTGAGTTGATATTCGCGCGCGCGCCCCTGCGCGTTGATCGAAAGCACTTCCCGTTCGCGCTGTTCGCCGAGCAATTCGACGATCGCCTGCGCCTCTTTTCTGTCCGACACGACGGTCGCATTGGTGGAAGATCGAACTACGCGGCCGATTTCCGCGCCGAGCGGCGAGTTAACCGGAAGAGCGAGATAGAGGCGCTCGACGGGAAGTGTTTGCGAGCCGCGCAGCTGGAAGCCGCAACCCTGCACCAACAGAACAAGGGCAGCAAGGATAAGAATGCGATGCATCGATCAGACCGCAATGGTGATCAGCTTCGGTCGCACGACCTTGGAAAACTTGATCGGCCGTCCGTCGACAAATCTGATGACATTGGCGTCGGCAAGCGCTGTGGCGGTGATTACAGCGTCTTCTGCGTGCGTCGGGACTCGAATTGAGCCGCGGACCTTGCCGTTGACCTGCACGACGAGTTCCATCTCGTCCTGCAGCAGCGCTGCTGCGTCGACGTGCGGCCAAGGAGCATCGATGATCTCCGGATGGTCGCGCGAGTAGCCAAGCTCGTTCCACAACGTGTGGGTGATGTGCGGCGCAAGCGGGTACAGAACCCTCAACACGATGCCCATCGATTCGCGCACAACGCTGGCGCTCGCAGGAGCGCTGCTTCCATTGCCGGCCCTGGCTTCCTCCAACGCGTTCAACATCTTCATCGCCGCTGACACGACGGTGTTGTAGTGCATCCGCTCATAGTCGGCGTCAGCCTGCTTCAGGTGTAGGTGAATCTCACGTCTTAACTGCCGATCGGTCCCCGACAGCGACGCCGGATCGATCGCACCCGCTTGAGCAATTGATTGCTGCAGCTGTGCTCCAAAACTCCATAGGCGGCGCAGAAAACGGTGCGTTCCATCGGCGCTCGCACTCGACCAGGGCGCGCTTTGATCAGGCGGGCCGGCGAACATCACAAACGCGCGCGCCGTGTCCGCGCCGAACCTCGCAATGATGTCGCGCGGCTCGACGACGTTGTTTTTGCTTTTCGACATCTTCTCGGTGCCGCCGTAGTAGACCGGCTCGCCGTCGTCCGCAGCCGTGACCTTGAGGGGCCGACCACGATCGTCGTATTCCACGTCGATTTCGCTCGGGTAGTACCACCGCTTCCTGCCGGCCTCGTCTTCACGGTAGTAGCACTCGGCTGTCAGCATGCCTTGGGTAAAGAGCCGCTTGAACGGTTCGTCGAACTTGACCAGCCCCATGTCGCGCATCACCTTCGTCCAGAAACGCGCATACAGCAGATGCAGCACCGCATGTTCGATTCCGCCGATGTATTGGTCCATCGGCATCCAATAGTCGTTGCGCTCGTCGACCATTGCGTCGGCGTTGTCCGGCGAGCAGTAACGCATGTAATACCAA
>DATEOP010000035.1:0-9165 GCA_035274065.1 Burkholderiaceae bacterium | reverse complement strand
AGCCGTGCGGCAGATGAAGCTGCGGCTGGGCCAATCGTCTGCGTGCTACGTACATCTGACGCTCGTGCCGTTCATCCCTTCTGCAGGAGAGCTGAAGACCAAGCCGACGCAGCACAGCGTGCAGAAGATGCGCGAGATCGGTATTTCACCCGATGTGCTGTTATGCCGCGCCGATCGTCCGATACCGGAAGACGAGCGCGCGAAGATCTCGCTGTTTTCCAACGTCCCGATCGACGCGGTGATCTCGGCCTGGGATGTCAGCTCTATCTACAAGATTCCGTCGATGCTGCATAAGCAGGGACTCGACGAGATCGTGTGCTTCAAGCTCGGCATCATTGCGAAGCCCGCCGACCTCTCGAGCTGGGACAAGCTGGTGTATGCCTTGGAGCACCCCGAGCACGAGGTCACGATCGGCATGGTCGGCAAGTATGTCGAACTTTCGGACTCGTACAAGTCGCTGGTCGAAGCGTTGATGCACGCCGGCATCAATACGCGTACGAAGGTGAAGATCGAGTATCTCGATTCCGAGCAGATCGAAAGCGACGGTATGGCTCTGCTTGACAGAGTCGATGCGGTGCTGGTGCCCGGTGGCTTCGGCCGGCGTGGCACCGAAGGCAAGATCTCCGCCATTCGCCACGCACGTGAGAACAACTTGCCCTATCTCGGAATCTGTCTCGGCATGCAGCTGGCGACAATCGAATTTGCGCGCAACGTATGCGGACTGGCAGATGCGAACTCGACCGAGTTCGATCCCGACACACCACACCCGGTGGTTGCGTTGATCACCGAATGGACCGATCGCACGGGCCGCATAGAGCGGCGTGATGCGCAGTCAGATCTTGGCGGCACGATGCGGCTCGGTTCGCAGAAATGTCCGATCGAGCGGGGCACGCTGGCGGCGCGCATTTACGGTGCCGAGGTCAACGAGCGCCATCGGCACCGCTACGAGGTCAACAATGCGTATGTCCCAGAGCTCGAAGCGTGTGGCTACACCGTTTCTGCGCGTACGCCAAGCGAGAAATTGACCGAGATCATGGAGCTGCCGTCGCATCCGTTTTTTATCGGTGTTCAGTTTCACCCCGAGTTCACGTCGACACCGCGCCACGGGCATCCACTGTTCAAAGCGTTTATCGAAGCAGCACTCGCGACGAAGCAGGCACGCTCGCAGACCGACAGCGATGTGAAGATTTCGCCCATTGCTCAGAAGGCCGCTGCGTGAGCGGGCTGCGCGAGGGGGCGATTTGAAACTAGCAGGATTCGAGGTGGGACTCGACCGCCCGCTGTTTTTAATCGCCGGGCCGTGCGTGATTGAATCCGAACAGATGGCAATCGACACCGCAGGTCGCCTAAAAGAGATCACCGGCGCGCTCGGCGTTCCTTTCATCTATAAGTCGAGCTTCGACAAGGCCAATCGCAGCTCGGGTAAGAGCTTTCGCGGCCTCGGCATCGATGAGGGCTTGCGCATTCTCGGCGCTGTCAAAAAGCAGGTCGGTGTCCCGGTTCTGACCGACGTGCACGACGAAGACGAAATCAAGCCCGCGGCCGGGGTGGTCGACGTGCTGCAAACGCCGGCGTTCCTGTGCCGGCAGACCGACTTCATTCGTGCGTGTGCTGTCAGTGGCAAGCCGGTCAATATCAAAAAAGGCCAGTTTCTTGCGCCGGGCGACATGAAGAACGTCATCGACAAGGCACGCGACGCTGCACGCGAGGCCGGCCTGACCGAAGACAGCTTCATGACATGCGAGCGCGGTGCATCGTTCGGCTACAACAACCTGGTTTCGGACATGCGCTCGCTGGCGATCATGCGCGAAACCAATGCGCCGGTTGTGTTCGACGCCACACATTCGGTGCAGCTTCCCGGCGGACAGGGTACGACCAGCGGAGGTCAGCGCGAATTCGTCCCGGTGCTGGCGCGCGCCGCAGTCGCCGCGGGTGTCGCCGGCGTGTTCATGGAAACGCATCCGAATCCTGCCGAAGCCAAGTCAGACGGACCCAACGCGGTCCCGCTGGATAGGATGCGCGAGCTGCTTGCTACGTTGGTGGAGCTTGATCGTGCAGTGAAGCGGCAAGGCTTTATCGAGGCCAGTTTTTCGTAGACCTGACGCTAAGGAACTATGAGCACCATCGTTGACATCATCGCCCGTGAGATTCTCGATTCACGTGGCAATCCAACCGTTGAATGCGATGTGCTTCTCGAAAGCGGCGTGATGGGCCGCGCTGTGGTTCCCTCGGGCGCATCGACAGGTGCACGCGAAGCGATCGAGTTGCGCGACGGCGACGCAAAGCGTTACGGCGGCAAGGGCGTGCTAAAGGCAATAGAGAACGTCAACACCGAGATCTCGGAAGCGGTTCTGGGGCTCGAGGCAAATGAGCAGGCATTTCTCGACAACACGCTGATTGAGCTCGACGGCACCGAAAACAAGTCCAGGCTGGGCGCCAATGCAATTCTCGCGGTGTCGATCGCTGTTGCCAAAGCGGCCGCCGAGGAATCTGGGCTGCCGCTTTATCGTTATTTTGGCGGTAGCGGGCCGATGCAAATGCCGGTGCCGATGATGAACGTGATCAACGGCGGCGCTCATGCCAACAACAATCTCGATCTGCAGGAGTTCATGATCGTCCCGCTTGGCGCGCCCACGTTCTCCGAAGCAGTGCGTTACGGCGCGGAAGTCTTTCACGCACTGAAGAAGCTAATTGACAAGGCGGGAATGAGCACCGCGGTGGGTGACGAAGGCGGGTTCGCGCCGAATGTGAAGAATCACGAAGCTGCGATTCAAATGATTCTGCAGGCGGTCGAGCATGCGGGATATAAAGCAGGAGAGGATATTGCGGTGGCCATCGACTGTGCCGCAAGCGAGTTCTTCAAGGACGGGAACTACCGACTCCAAAGCGAAGGGTGGACATTGACCGCGGCCGAATGGACGACGACACTTGCGGGCTGGTGCGACAAGTACCCCATCGTTTCGATCGAAGACGGAATGGCTGAAGACGACTGGGCAGGCTGGCAAGAGCTGACGCGCAGGCTGGGAGAAAAGGTGCAGCTGGTCGGTGACGATATTTTCGTCACGAACACCGCATTGCTGCGCGAAGGAATTCGGCGCGGCGTTGCCAATTCGATTCTGGTCAAGATCAACCAGATCGGCACATTGACCGAAACGTTTGCCGCGATCGAGATGGCGAAGCGTGCAGGCTACACGTCGGTAATTAGCCATCGTTCCGGCGAAACCGAAGATACGACGATTGCCGATATCGCCGTTGGAACCAACGCGATGCAGATCAAGACCGGCTCGATGAGTCGATCCGATCGCACCGCGAAGTACAACCAGTTGCTGCGCATCGAAGAAGACCTGGGCGAAGTCGCCAGTTATCCCGGTCGCGACGCGTTCGACAACTTGCGTTAGCGAGACCGATAAAGATCATGCGGCTGCTGGCTCTTGTCCTTGCCACGCTGCTGATCGCAATTCAGTGGCCGCTGTGGTTCGGCAAAGGTGGCTGGTTGCGTGTTTGGGATCTGGACCGGCAACTGATCGCGCAGCGAGGCATCAACGGTGCGTTGAGTGCGCGCAACGCAGAGCTGGCAGCGGAAGTCGCGAGTCTGCGGGAAGGACGCGAAGCGATCGAAGAGCGCGCACGCCACGAGTTGAACATGGTGCGTGATGGCGAGGTATTTTTTCAGATCGTGACTCCAAAGACGGAGACCGCGGCAACTACAGGCCAGCCACCAAAATGAACCTGCATCGATTACTGAAAGAGCGCGAGTCGCGTGGCACCCCGCTGCGCGTAGGCTTGATCGGCGCCGGAAAATTTGGATCGATGTATCTGTCGCAAGTGCGGCACACGCCGGGGATGCGGGTGACCGCAATTGCCGACCTCGATCCGGTGCGTGCCCGGGAAGCTTTGCGACGAGTCGGCTGGTCCGATGGTGCGATCTCATCGTTGAATTTTTTCTCGGACGCTCGCTCGCTGATTGAGCAGCGCGACATTGACATCGTCATCGATTCGACCGGGTCACCGTCCGCCGGGATTACACACGTGCTGGCTTGCTGCGAGCATGGCAAGCACATCGTGATGGTCAATGTCGAGGCCGATGCGCTTGCCGGGCCGCTGCTCGCCCGGCGTGCGCGGGAGGCGGGAATCGTTTATTCGCTTGCCTATGGTGACCAGCCGGCGCTGATCTGCGAGCTAGTCGATTGGGCGCGCGCGTGCGGCTTCGACGTGATCGCCGCCGGCAAGGGAACCAAGTACCTGCCTGCATACCACGCATCGACGCCGGACACTGTGTGGGGCTATTACGGTCTTTCCGTCGAAGACGCGCGTATCGGCGGATTGAACGCGCAAATGTTTAACTCATTTCTCGACGGCACGAAGAGTGCGATAGAGATGTGCGCGGTGTCCAACGCGACGGGGTTGATCGCTCCCGACGGTCTTTCGTTTCCGCCGTGCGGTGTGGATGACCTGCCGCAAGTTTTGCGGCCGCAAACTGATGGCGGTGTGCTGCACCATCGCGGACAGGTCGAAGTGATATCGAGCCTGCGGCGCGACGGTTCGCCGGTGGAGCGCGACCTGCGCTGGGGTGTGTACGTGGTGTTCGCTGGTGGCAGCGACTATGTCGAGCGTTGTTTCAAGGAATATGGCCTCGTGACCGACGCGAGCGGGCAGTATTCGGCGCTCTACAAGCCGTTTCATCTGATAGGGCTCGAGCTCGGCATCAGCGTCGCGAGCGTAGGGTTGCGCAACGAACCGACCGGCGCGCCGATCGGTTTCAATGCGGACGTTGTCGCAATAGCGAAGCGGGACTTGGCGGCGGGAGAGCTGCTAGACGGTGAGGGTGGACATACCGTCTATGGGAAAGTGATGCCCGCCGAGGAGTCGATGCGGATTGGCGGCTTGCCGCTCGGCCTTGCGCACAAAGTCAGATTGATCAACTCGCTTCAGGCCGGACAGCATGTGCGCTGGGATGACGTAGAAATCGACGAACAGCAGAGCGTTGTGGCATTTCGCCGCTCGATGGAACACGCGACGGCAGGATTTCAGCGCGACGCACTCACCGTGCACGCGTAGCTCATTTCAGAGTCACTCGTCGTACTCATCCGACCCCTGCACCCAAATAAACGACTGGATGTCGATCATGTCCCGGGGCCGCATGTCCGATAGGTCTTGACGAATGGTGTCGGCAAAGCCAAGCAAGCTTGCGTAACCCTCCCACGACGGCCGTGATGTGTACACGAAGTCATAGCCGTACTGGCGCGCCGCGATTTGCGTTACGTTGGGCTTGAGAAAAATGTGCTCGTCGGGCTGAGCGATAAACCCGAAAATCGTCACCAGCGGCCAGGTGAGTACGCGAGTCTGCTTGCGTGGGAGCGCCTCAACCGCGTTGCACCACCGGTCGAACTTACGGAAAGCGCTCCCGCGGCCGTAAAGAAACTCGTAGAGCTCTTCAGCGAATAGCTGCGCGCCCGCAGCTGATTTGACTGCGTCTCTGAGCGCCATCTTCTCGAACGAGAAGAGGAGATTGGTCCTTGACTCTATGCGAACCGCGCGCGCCGCTATTTCAGCAAACTGATTCTGCTGCAGCAGCGCGCGATGCGTCCGACGACTGAGATTGTCGATCCATTGCAGATGCGCTTTCCACTTGTAGCCCCGTTCCCAGTCGACGTACTTTTCGTCGACGAATCCCTTCGGAAAAAAGCGTAGAAACTTGCGGCGGCAACGTCGAGCGCCGCTCCACGGCTGTGTGCGCGCCAGTGCTTCGGTCAGCTGCCGCTGCGAAGGGCTGTTTCCGGGAGCCGTGCTGGTTCTGAGAGCCATGCAGCCGCGCAAGCAAACAGTGTGCGTAGCGCTCGGAGGAAGAGCTGGTTGGCTGGATTGTGCATCGACTCATGAACTCGCGACTCCTTCAACTGCGACCAGGGCCGACGTCGTCGTCTTCTGCCTCAACTCAATCAGGGGCCGGTACTCCGGCGATTGATACCAGGCCTTTAGCCGAGCCATATCGGCAAACTCGAGAATCACGAGTCGCTTCGGTGTCCAGTCGCCTTCAAGGACTTCCGTGGCGCCACCGCGAACCAGATAGCGGCCGCCGAACGCCTCGATCGTTGCCGAAATTTGCTGCTTATACAACTCGTAGCCCGCCGCGTCAGTGACTTCGACATTGGCTAACAGATAAGCTGGCATGTCGGTCTCCTCAAGGCGTTGCATTGATAAAGCGCTTAATGCCGTGCACTATCAGTCAGTGTGGCGATGGTGCCTTCGACGCCAGCTGCGAACAACTGCGCGGTATCGACCGGATCAAAGCCGTAAGTGCGGCCGCAGAACTCGCACGTAACAGTCACCGATCCCTGCTCGGCAACGATTGAATCGACCTCTTCAGGTCCGAGTGAGATCAACATCTTGGCGATGCGCTCGCGTGAGCATGTGCATTGAAAACGCGGCATCACCGGTGGATAGTGCTCGAGAGATTCCTGCCAGAACAGGCGGTGCGCTATGTCTGCAGGGGACAGTTCTAGCAGCTCTTCAGCAGTGACGGTGCGCCCAAGCGCCAGCAAGTGTTCCCATGCGGCGTCGTCAGTAGGCGCAGCCTCGCTTCCGCTTTCAGAAGGCAACCTCTGCAGTAACAGCCCCGCCGCGACGGCGTCGTTCGAGGCAAGCCAAAGGCGCGTTTCGAGTTGCTCGCTTTGGCGCATGTAGTTCTGCAGGATTTCGGCAACGCTGTCGCCTTCGAGCGCTACGATTCCCTGATACGGCTGCTGGCCGGGCAATGGGTCTTTCGGGTCGAGCGTAATCGAGAAGCGTCCTCGTCCCTGACGGTTCATCAGGTCATGCAGCGAAATGTCGTCGGCAATTGCCTCTTCACGTACCTTGGCCGTTGCGCGCAATGCAAGGTCGGACTGACACTCGACCACCAGTAGCTGCAACGGGCCGTCACCGTAGATCTGCATCACCAGTGCCCCGTTGAATTTGATATTGCTCGCGAGGAGCGCAGCAGCCGCGACCATTTCGCCCAGCACGCACATTACGGCGGGCGGATAGCGACGATGCACGGTCATCTCGCGCCATGCATTGGCAAGCTGCACCAGCTCGCCGCGCACACGGGCGCCTGTGAACCCAAACTTCAACAACTGATCCTGCATGATGAGTGTCGCTGGTCAGCTGATGCGCTTCAAATCGCGCCGATAGGCGACTGCCCGCCGTACGTAACTGTCGGTATCGCGTTTGATGCGCTCGATATGCGCCGGTTCGAGTTGCCGCACAACCTTTGCCGGTGAGCCGATCACTAGCGAGCCATCTGGAATCTGCTTGCCTTCAGTGATCAGCGCACCCGCGCCAACCAAGCAGTTGCGACCGATGTTCGCGCCATTTAAAACGACGACTTGGATGCCGATCAGGCTGCCATCACCGATCGTGCAGCCATGCAGCATCACCTGATGCCCCACCGTCACGCGGCGGCCGATCGTTAGCGGAAATCCTGGATCGGCGTGCAGTACAGAAGACTCCTGCACATTGCTATCGTCGCCAATCTCGATCGGCTCGTTGTCGCCGCGCAGCGTTGCGTAGGGCCAGATGCTGACGCGTGCTCCGAGAATGACGGTGCCGATCAACGTGGCCGTGTCGAACACGTAAGCGCTTGGGTCGATTTGCGGGACGCGGTCGCCCAATTGGTAGATACCCATCCGCAGAGTTTAGCGGCCCGCTTCCTCGGCTTTGTATCAGCCAACATTTGTCAAGGTTCGTCGGCACTAACTTGACCCGTAAAGACGCGGATTAGGCCGAGCGCGCGATCGCACCCAATGGGGATCGAATCGAATCAGCTAGACCGATACAGTGCTGTCAACTGGGAGGCACGATGAATTGGGCAATGTTGCTGTATGCACCTGTTGGAGAGTTGCTGTGGAAGAAGAAGGAGGACTTGCGTCTGCGCGAAGCGAACAAGCCCCCGATCGGCGCCACGATTTGCTGCTCCGGCATGCGAATGTCAGTGCAGGCCGGTTTGAGTGACGATTTGTGGCACTGGCTGGTCAGTTTAGGCTGGCGCGAGCTGGCGCCAGGCGAAAACCGCCTGCAGCTAAAGCCGCTTCCAACCACACTTATCACCAAGCTATTCGACTCGCAGCCGGAAGAGTACGAGCGCGTCTTGACCAGCGCGATTCGGCACATCACACGCCGTCCATCGGCGAAGCAGGCGAAGCAGGCGGAGCGCGCGGCTGTTTCGTAGAAATCAACGTTTCCTCTAACTGATTCGGGGGATACAGCGCGGTAGAACCGACGCTAAAGTCCACGGATCGTTGGAGGTTGTTATTTTGGAACTCGATTTCGTTGCGCACGTGCGCGATCAAGTTCGAACATTGCTGAGGATCCGGTGCGAGCGGGATATTCCCTCGGAGAGCAGCAAGCCCCCATTTGGCTCCAAGCTGTTCCGTGGCGACATTCGGATGACCGTCCGCTCGGGCATGAGCGATCAACTCTGGCGGTGGCTGCTTGATGAAGGTTGGCGCGAAGTGCCGGTGCGCATAGATCGGCGCCGCTACCGAGATATCCCTTCCGCGTATGTCACTCGACTGATCGACTCCGTGGCAAACGAAGAGCGCGCCAGAGTGATGGAAGTGGCGATTGCAAATGCAGAATATCGGCCGCGCATGACACGCGACGGCCGCATCATCCCGGTACGCAAGGGTCGATCCGGCAAGGGCGATCAACCCTAGGCGTCGTTGCTCGCGCTCTGCGTCGCGCGCGTTTGCTCCAGCTCGCGCAATACTTTCCGCTGCACCTTTCCGGTCGTCGTCATCGGCAGCTCCGCGATGAATTCGATTTCCTTCGGATATTCGTACGGTGCCAGCTTGCCGCGCACGTGCAGCTGCAGTTCTTTGATCAAGCGCGGCGATGCGTCATAGCCGGCGGCCAGCACTACAAAGGCCTTGACCAGCGCGCCGCGTTCTCTGTCTGGCTTGGGAACAACTGCTGCATTGGCGACCGCCGGGTGCTTGACCAGGCAGTTCTCTATCTCGCTAGGTCCGATGCGATAACCGGCCGCTTTGAACATATCGTCGGCGCGGCCCTGATACCAGAAGTATCCGTCTCGATCCACGCTCGCGAGATCACCGGTACGGCACCAGTCGCCGGTAAACTTTTTCCGAGTTGCATCGGCGTTGCGCCAGTATTCGATAAAAAAAA
>DATEOP010000034.1:0-18459 GCA_035274065.1 Burkholderiaceae bacterium | reverse complement strand
ATCTGGAACAGGTTGCGGAGGTCGTATAGCGAGGGTGCAGTCAATCCAAGGTGGCGCTGCTGTTCGACTGACGCCGGCTCGGTATCCCCCTGCGTGACGATGATCCGCCGCAGATTGGCGCGATGCTCGCCCGGCACTTCCCGCCAGACAGGCTGGCCTTTGTGATCGCCGAAGTTGATCATGCCACCCTGGCGCACCGGATTCAGAAAGATGCCCCAGCGATAGTCGGGCATTTTCACGTAACCGAAGTTGGCCCAGCCGTCACGTTCGACGCTGATCGCCGTGCGCAGATAGACGTCGAAATTCTGGCTCCCGTCGGGGCCCGTCTCGCGCCACCAGTCGATGAACCTTGGCTGCCAATGTTCGAGCGCGCGCTGCAACGCCTTGTCACTCGCGAGGTCGACGTTGTTCGGAATCTTGTCGCTCAGATTGATGCTGGCCGTGTTGAAGCTCATACCCGTTCCCAATCGAAGCGCGCCTTGTTGCCGCTGCCGTAGACCTTCAATGCGCCAGCTTCACCGACCGCATTCGGACGCGTGAAGATCCAGTTTTGCCATGCCGACAGACGACCGAAAACGCGCGACTCCATCGACTCGGCGACACCGAAGCGCAGGTTCGCTTCCATGCCGGTCAACGCATCGGGCGAAAGGCTGGCGCGCTCTTCGAGTGCGATGCGGATCTCATCAGCCCAATCGAGCTCGTCAGGTGCAACCGTGATCAGGCCCAGCTCGAGCGCCTCGCTTGCGTCGACTTTCCTGCCAATGGTGGACAGCGCGCCCTCGATCAGTTCTGACTCACGATAAAAGCGCGCTTCGGTGCGCGTACTGTGATCAACGCGCGGATAGGCGCCGAAGTTCATCGAGGACAGCATGATCACTGCGCCTTCGGCCGCCATGTAGCTGCGATCCGCCGTTAACGCAAGCTCGAACAGTGTGCCGGCAAAACAAGAACCGGGCTCGATCAAGGCGAACAGCGTGCGCGACGAGACGTCGAGACGCGCCAGCGTGCGACGTAGCATGCCGATCGTCTCGCGCACGAACCAATGACTGCGATGCCTTTCAAGCGAAGCATCCACTGCGAGCACCGCGTCCGCATCGCCGCGCGTCTTCAATATCCAGGTACCGACGTCGACTTGATTCGTTCGCAGCATAAGGATCGCATCGTCGAGCTCGCGCGCCATTTGCAGCGGCCACCACGACGCGCCAGCGGCGACGATGTCGTCGACGGTCTTCGGTTGCGGAACATTCGGCGCGCTGACTGTCAGCGTCGCTCGGCGAGCGGCGTGATCGATTGCAACATCGACGAATTCATAGTGATAACCCGCCTCACCGATTCTGCGCTTCAGCGGCGTTAGCACGACGCCAGAGACATTGTTCTGAGCAAATTCAGGTCGATCGCTTTGAGCAGCCATCTCGAGAGCACGTCGCTGAACTTCGTGCGCAAACTGCTGCGACTTGACGACGGCGTCGACCAGCCGCCAATCCTTGGCTCGCGCGCCGCGCACGCCTTCGGTTGTCGTGCAGAAAATATCGGCGAGATCGTGCCGCACCTTGCGCTTGTCCGTCAGACGCGTCAGCCCGCCGGTGCCCGGCAGCACACCGAGCAGCGGTACCTCCGGCAGGCTGACAGCAGACGAGCGATCGTCGACCAGGAAAATTTCGTCGCACGCCAGCGCCAGCTCGTACCCGCCTCCTGCCGTTGTCCCGTTGCACGCCGCGATGAACTTCAGTCCCGAGTATCGGCTCGCATCTTCGATGCCGTTGCGAGTCTCGTTGGTGAACTTGCAGAAGTTGACTTTCCACGCGTGCGACGAGAGTCCGAGCATGAAGATATTGGCGCCCGAACAGAAAATGCGGTCCTTAGCGCTGGTGATGATGACGCTGCGCGCTTCCGGGTGCTCGAATCGAATCCTTTGCAGCGCGTCGTGCAGCTCAATGTCGACGCCGAGGTCGTACGAATTGAGTTTCAGCTTGTAGCCGGGGCGGATGACGCGATCTTCCTGCACGTCGAGCGTGATACGTGCAATCGCGCCGTCGCAGTCGAGTCTCAGGTGCGCATAGCGATCTGGATGCGTCTGATAGTCGACCGGCGTTTCTTTCTCGGGCGCGATGTCAGAATGCTTCGCAAACTCTTCCGTTGCTGCGCTGCTGCCCGCCATTGCTCGGTTTGCCGTCACCCGTAATGCGCATTATTGTGCACGCGAACAAGCGAAGGCGTTAAGTCACGATTCGGATCACGGCCATGAAAATCACGACGCCGGTTCGCGCAACACGCACTTACACGCAGCACCTGCTTGCCGATCCGGCGCGAGTTTTTCCTCTTCTTTGTCCGGTCCGCGAAGCCGACTGGATTGACGGCTGGGATCCGCTGCTGGTGATCAGTGAATCGGGAATCGCCGAGCGCGACTGCGTTTTCGTTACGGCCGCGACCCCTAATGACGCGATCTGGTACATCACCCGGCACGAACCTGCCGACGGCTTCGTAGAAATGCTCAAGATCACTCCCGGCGTGACCGCGTGCAAATTGAGCATCCAGCTGTGTGCCGCGGCGGGCGGAGCCGAGGCAACGATTACCTATTCACACACCAGCCTCGGTCCGAGCGGCGATGCCTTTGTGGATTCGTTCACGGAAGAGTTTTACGTGAATTTCATGCGCGCCTGGGAATCACGTTTGAACCACTACTTGAAGCACGGGGCCCGCCTCGGCGTAGCGCATGGATAGAACCGCATCCCTCTCAGCAACGGAGCACAAGACGAGTCGGCCTTCCGCTGGTGCGCCGCCGGCACAGTTCAACTTTGCGAGTTATCTGCTGGGGCTAAATGCTGGGCGCGCACAGAAGATTGCGTACCGCGACGATCACGCCACGCTGACCTTCGGAGAACTCGACGAGCGCGTACGCCGGTTCGCCGCTGCGCTTGCATCGCTCGATCTACGGCGCGAGGAGCGTGTGCTGCTGTTGATGCACGACACCATCGAATGGCCGATCGTCTTCCTCGGCTGTCTGTACGCAGGCGTCGTGCCAGTGGCGGTCAACACGCTGCTGACACCCGCCGAATATGGATACATGCTTGCGCATAGTCGAGCTCAGGCGGCTTTCGTATCGAGCGCATTGGCGCCCGTGTTGTCGCAGGCGATGGGTGCCGCTCCGCACGAAGTCAAGCGCGTCGTCGAGTCCACCGAGCTTGCTTCGCTGATTGCTCAACACGCACCCGCACCTTCGGCCGCGTCGACTGGAGCTGACGACATTGGCTTCTGGCTGTATTCGTCGGGGTCGACCGGCATGCCGAAGGGGACTGTGCACACGCATGCGAATCTTTACTGGACCGCGGAGCTGTACGCCAAACCGGTCCTCCAAATACGCGAAGACGATGTTGTGTTCTCGGCCGCAAAACTCTTCTTCGCTTATGGACTTGGCAACGCGCTGACCTTTCCATTGTCGGTCGGCGCAAGCGTTGTACTGATGGGCGGACGCCCCACCCCGCCGCAGGTATTCACGCGACTGAAGGGTGGATCGAATGAGCAGCGCCCGACGATTTTCTTCGGCGTACCCACGCTTTACGCAGCGCTGCTTGCGGCGCTCGATCTGCCATCTCGGAGCCAAGTTGACTTGCGCGTTGCCGTTTCTGCCGGCGAGGCGTTGCCGAAAGACATCGGTGAACGCTTTTCAGCGCATTTCGGTTGCGACGTTCTCGACGGCATCGGATCAACCGAGATGCTGCATATTTTTCTATCGAATCGACCGGGTCATGTCCGCTACGGCACTACCGGAACGCCGGTGCCAGGCTATGACATCGAGCTGCGCGACGAACACGGTGCAATCGTCGGCGACGATTCGATCGGTGATTTGTACGTCAAGGGGCCGAGCGCGGCACTGATGTATTGGGGAAACCGCGAAAAATCGTGCGCCACATTTATCGGCGGCTGGACCAAGAGCGGCGACAAGTACGCACGCAGCGCTGACGGATATTTCACCTATGCGGGCCGCGGCGACGACATGCTTCGCGTCAGCGGCCAGTATGTTTCACCGTTCGAAGTCGAGACCGCTTTGATGCAGCACCCCACCGTGCTGGAGGCGGCTGTGATCGGTAAGACCGATATCGACGGACTGACCAGGACAAAGGCCTTCGTCGTGCTGAAAGGTACTGACAGTGCCTCCCCTACCCTGGAAGATGAGTTGAAGTCATTCGTCAAAGGAAAGCTGGCACCGCACAAATATCCACGTTTTCTCGAGTTTGTCGCCGAGCTGCCCAAGACTGCTACCGGAAAAATTCAACGCTTCAAACTGCGCGAGAAGGAAGCATCGGTTGGATGATTCGGCGCTGACGAGCCATGCGCGCCTCTGCGCAGATGCGCGCGAATATTTGCTCGAATATGAATGGATCTCGGAGCGGCCGTCGCGGACGTCGCGCGAATCACCCTTGATTGTGTTCCTGCACGAAGGCCTCGGCTCTGTTGCGATGTGGCGCGATTGGCCTCGGCAGCTGTGCGCTGCCGGCGGGTTTCGCGGACTCGTGTATTCGAGGCCCGGCTACGGACGCTCGACACCTCGCGCAGCCGACGAGAAATGGCCGGTCGACTTCATGCACCTGCAGGCAAATGACGTGTTGCCTGTATTTCTGCAGGCCGTCGGTATCGATACTCGAGCCAATCCTCCCTGGCTGCTCGGGCACAGCGACGGCGCGTCGATCGCTCTGCTGCACGCGGCCAGCTTTCCGGACCGGGTGGCGGGCGTTGTTGCTTTGGCCCCGCATGTATTCGTCGAGGATTTGTCGATCGAAAGCATTGCGCGCACGCGCGAAACGTATCTCGCAACTACCGATACGCAGCGATCAGGCCTCAGGGTTAAGCTTGCGCGCTATCACAACGATCCCGATTCGGCTTTCTGGGGATGGAACGACATTTGGCTCGACCCGGCTTTTCGCGGATGGAATATCGAATCCTCGTTGACCGCAATCACGAAGCCGGTTCTCGTCCTGCAAGGGGCAGATGACGAATACGGGACGATGGCACAAGTGGATAGTGTCGCGAGACATGTCCCACACGCGCGCGTTCTGAAGCTGGCGGCATGCGGCCACTCGCCGCAGCGTGACCAATCACAACGAGTCATCGAAGCCACGGTCGAATTCATTGCACAACACACACATAACTGAGGGCGCCAGAATGAACATCAGACGAATACTTGTCCTGACCGTTGCGTTATGCGCAGCGGTAGCGGCCTGGCCGACAGAAGCGCAACAACAGCAGAAGCTGAAAATCGGCTTGATGCTGCCCTACACCGGCACATTCGCAGCGCTCGGCAATGCGATCGAAAACGGTTTCAAGCTGTATGTGCAGGAAAACGGCGGCAAGCTCGGCGGGCGCGAAATCGAATACTTTCGTGTCGACGACGAGTCCGATCCCGCCAAGGCCACCGATAACGTCGGCAAGCTGATCAATCGAGACAAGGTCGACGTCGTGGTAGGTACCGTTCACTCAGGTGTCGTGATGGCAATGGCTAAAGTGGCACGTGACTCCAATACGCTGCTCGTCGTGCCGAACGCCGGTGCGGGCGCAGTCACAGGCCCGATGTGCGCGCCGAACATTTTTCGCACATCGTTTTCAAACTGGCAGTCGGCCTATGCAGCAGGTGTCGTCGCCGCCGAACGAGGCCACAAGAAGGCCGTGTCCATTACATGGAAATATGCCGCAGGCGATGAAATGGCGGCCGCATTTAAGGAAGGCTTCACCAAGGGCGGAGGCACGGTCATCAAAGAGTTGAATCTGCCGTTTCCCGGAGTTGAGTTTCAAGCGCTGTTGACTGAGATAGCCGCATTGAAGCCTGATGCGACGTTCGCGTTCTTCGCGGGCGGGGGCGCCGTCAAGTTCGTCAAGGACTACGCGGCGGCCGGATTGACAAAGACGGTGCCGCTCTACGGGCCAGGCTTTTTAACCGATGGCACGCTCGAGGCGCAGGGCGAGTCGGCGCAGGGGCTGTTGACGACTCTGCATTACGCCGACGGCCTGCCCAACGAAAAGGACAAAGCGTTCCGGCTGAACTATGCGAAGGCGTACAAGCTGCAGCCCGATGTATACGCAGTGCAAGGCTACGATGCAGCGCAGCTGCTCGCCGCCGGGTTGAACAGCGTCAAGGGCGATCTATCCAAGCGCACGGAGATGATTAAGGCGATGGAGTCAGCGAAGATTGACAGTCCGCGAGGTCCGTTTACGTTGTCGAAGGCGCATAACCCGGTGCACGATATCTACCTACGCAAGGTCGAAGGCGGCGCCAACAAATTTCAGAAGGTGGCAGTGAAGGCGCTGGCTGACCCGGCCACCGGCTGCAAGATGTAGTCCGACAATGGAATCGATAGGGCGGACAAGCAAGAGTTACTCGTGCGCCCTGTAAGCTTGCCGCGGGACAGATGCTATCTGCATTGGTCCCCTGCCTGTTCAACGATTGGAGAGGAAGCATGAACAAGATCGTCGTCTGCACCATCGCACTGCTGACCATTCTCGCAGCGCCTGCCCACGCGCAAACGCCTGCCTCAACCGCGGCAAAGAGTGACGACCCCGTCGTCCAAACGCGTATGAAGAGGAAGACTGCCAGCGATACCTACAGCAGCGCGGTCGCTGCCGCCCGTAAAGAGCGCGACGCGAAAGTGAGTGCGGCCGTTGATGCTGCCGTAAAGGACGCTACAGCTACGGGCAAGGATCCAATCGTGGCCCGGCGTAACGCAACCTCGGCTGCACGCAAGGCGTCAAAGGCCGATTACGACGCAGCCGTCAGGGCCGCCAAGAAGGAGCGCGATGCTGCGTACGCAGCGGCTGGGAAGACTAGTACTACGCAAGCGAAACCCTAAGCGGTTCAGAGACTGGTCGGCGCGGAAATTTCCGTGACCGAGGTTCGGTTAGCGTCGCGCGGCGGCGCTAACCGCGATTGGCTTGGGCTTTGACCGCGACCCCCGGACTTCAGTGCTAGGGGAGCAATGCGATTACTGCTGCGTTCCGGCGGGACTGACGCTTGTTGATGGATCTTGCCACTTTCCTGATTCAGTGTCTGAACGCCGTGCAGTATGGGCTGCTGCTGTTTCTCGTCGCGAGCGGGCTGACGCTGATTTTCGGCATCATGGGCGTGATCAACCTCGCGCACGGTGCTTTCTACATGATTGGCGCGTACATGGCGTATGCGCTTGCGCCTTGGGTGGCTGCAACGGTCGGTGGCGGATTTTTCTCGACGCTCGCTCTCGGACTGCTGCTGGCCATCGCTTTCGGTTATCTGCTCGAGTGGAGTTTCTTCAGCTTCCTGTATGAGCGGGAGCACTTGCAGCAGGTGTTGATGACCTACGGGCTCATTCTGGTCTTCGAAGAGCTGCGCAGCATCTTAGTCGGCGATGACGTGCACGGCGTGGCGGCGCCTGACTGGTTGGCCGGCAGCGTGCCGTTGGGCAACGTGATGACGTATCCCACGTACCGATTGTTCATCTCTGCGGTGTGCATTGCGGTCGCGCTTGGCCTGTACTTTGTGCTTGCGCGCACGAGGCTTGGCATGATGATTCGCGCCGGCGCAAGCAATCGCGAGATGGTTCAGGCGATGGGCGTCAACATCAAGTTTCTGTATCGCGTCGTCTTTGCCTTCGGCGTGGCGCTAGCAGTTCTGGCCGGAATGATCGCGGCACCGGTGTCTTCGGTGTACCCGAACATGGGCGGCCAGGTGCTGATCATCAGCTTCGTCGTTGTCGTCATTGGAGGTATCGGATCGGTGCGCGGCGCGCTGCTCGCTTCACTGCTGGTCGGTCTGGTCGACACGTTCGGGAAGGTCTTTTTTCCCGAGGCGGCGGGCGTTCTGGTGTATCTGTTAATGGCGGTCATTCTGCTGTGGAAACCCGAGGGTTTGTTTCGGCAGGGATGACAATCGATTCGCGCTCACTGCCCATGCTTGTGCTGCTCGTCTTCGCGGTCGCGTTTCCGTGGCTTGGCGAAAAGTACTACATCGACCTTGTCGTGAAGGTCATGATCTTGTCGGTTTTCGCGCTGAGCCTCGAGTTGCTGGTGGGCCAAACGGGGCTCGTATCGTTTGGTCACGCAGCCTTTTTCGGCATTGGCGCTTACACCGCGGCGCTGCTGTCGCCACAGTCGGGACCGGCATCCTTCTGGCTCCTGCTTCCGGCAGCGATAGCCGCAGCGGGTTTGTATGCACTGGCCGTCGGCGCCTTGTCGCTGCGAACGCGCGGCATCTACTTCATCATGGTGACGCTCGCGTTTGCGCAGATGGCGTACTACGTGTTTCACGACACAAGGGTCGGCGGCGGCAGCGACGGGATCTATTTGTATTTTCGTCCGCAGATAGCAATCGGGGCCACAACGCTGTTGGACCTCGGCTCGCCAGTTGTTTTCTACTTTTTCGTTCTCGTTGCTTTGATGCTGACGTTTGTGCTGTTGGCAAGTCTGCAGCGCAGCCGGTTCGGCCGTGCGCTAGCGGGCATTCGTGTCAACGAACAACGGATGCGCGCAGCGGGGTTCGCTACGTACCCATACAAACTTGCAGCGTTTGTGATCGCCGCGATGCTGGCCGGTATGGCGGGCTTCCTTTTCGCATTGAAGGACGGGTACGTGAACCCCGAAATTCTTTCCTGGCATCAATCGGGCGCGGTACTGCTGATGATCATCCTCGGCGGTATCGGCAGCTTGCGCGGTGCAGTGTTCGGCGCCATCGCATTCGTAGCGCTGCAGGAGTTTTATCAGTCACAGGCCATTTTCGGATCACTCGCCAAGCATTGGCAGCTGGCACTGGGTCTTACGATTATCGCGTTTGTTGCGCTGATGCCGCAGGGCTTGATCGGGTTAAGTGCGCAATTCCGCCGCCAGCCCTCTGCATGACGCTGCTTGCTGCGCAAAATATCTCGCGTCATTTTGGCGGGCTGCGTGCGGTCGACGATGTATCGCTCACAGTCGATGGTGGCGAAATTCATGCGCTGATCGGAACGAACGGCGCCGGCAAATCAACGCTGATCAACGTTTTGTGCGGCGAGATCACACCGTCTTCGGGGCGCGTCGACTTATCCGGCCGCGATGTCACGAATTGGAGTCAGCCGCGCCGCGCGCAGGCCGGGCTCGGTCGCAGTTATCAACGTACGACGATCTTTCCGAATTTCACCGTGCGGGAGAACTGTCGTCTTTCAGCCCAGGCGCGCCGCCAACGGCCGTGGGATTGGTTCATGCCGGCGACGCGGTGCGATGCTTCGACTGCCGCGGCGGACGAAGCCTTGCGGCGCGTCGGGCTCATAGCCCACGCGGAAAAGATAGCGGCCACGCTATCGCATGGCGCGAAACGGCAGCTCGAAATCGCGATGTGTCTGGCGACAGCGCCTCAGATCCTGCTGCTCGATGAGCCGCTGGCAGGCATGGGCTTCGAAGAAACCGAACGCATGCTGACGCTGCTGACAGAGTTGAAGGCGAGCCACGCGATCCTGCTGGTCGAGCACGACATGGATGCCGTGTTTCGCGTGTCAGACCGCATCACTGTAATGGTTAACGGACGCGTGCTTGCAACCGGTACGCCTTCGGCGATCCGCGCGAGCGCGGAAGTCCAGGACGCCTATCTTGGTGCTCACCTGGCCGAGGGAGTGCCACATTGAGCGGAAATACGGCGGCGTTGGTCGACGCTACACAGCTGCACACGCACTATGGCGCCAGTCATATCCTGCACGGCGCGTCGCTCGTGATCGGCGGCGGTGAAGCGGTGGGTTTGCTGGGCCGAAACGGCATGGGCAAAACCACTTTGATCCGCACATTGCTCGGGTTCGTGCGGCCGACGTCCGGAGCGATTCGAATTCGCGGCATCGACTGCACGCGAGCTCGCCCCGACCGCATCGCGCGGCTTGGCATCGGTTATGTTCCTGAAGGTCGCGCCATTTTTCCAAACTTGTCGGTGCGTGAGAATCTGCTGATGGCAGCGCGCACGGGCAGCACCGGCCGCTGCGACTGGTCTCTCGATCGGGTGCTACAGACTTTTCCTCGCCTCACGGACCGCCTGCGGCATGCTGGCACGCAGCTTTCAGGCGGCGAGCAGCAGATGCTTGCGATTGGCCGGGCGCTGATGACGAATCCGGACATCATGCTGTTCGACGAGGCAACCGAAGGTCTGGCACCCCTGGTCGTGCGTGATATCTGGCACATCATCGGCGCTATACGCGCGACAGGGATCGCATCGCTGATCGTCGACCGGAATTATCGCCAGGTGCTCGCGCACACCGATCGGTCCCTTGTGCTCGAGAAGGGTCGTGTCGTGCTCGAAGGAAGATCACCCGAGCTCGCCAGGGCACCCGAAAAACTTGCGCGATACCTAGGCGTTTAAGTACAAAACGGCGCCGGGGCTCGGTTCTACATAAACGGCGCCATCGGCGCCGTTTATTTTCTAGCAAGCTCTAGCGGCCGATTGCTGCGATCCCGCGCTGGGCGGCAATGGCATGCGTCGTCGCAGTGGGGTGAAACGAATCCCAGTAGAAAAAGGTCGCGGGTGTCGCGCAGAGCGTAGGCGGTGCGACCAAATCGTTAAAGCACGGGGCCGTGGCATTCGTATATCCCAACGATGCTGGATTGGCGATGGCTTCCGTATTCAGCGCAAACACGTCGAGCACATACAGACTCAGCCCCGGCGAAGCAGCACGAATCAGCGCGATCTGCTGTGCCAGCGCTCCGTTGAACTGCGTCGACAGTTGCGTGGCGCCTGCCGAAGCGGTAGGACCGAGCGCCTGCGCGCGCGGCGTCTTGCCGACATCCGGGCTATTCGCAATCAAGATATGGCGCGCGCCGGAGGCATACAGCCGGTTGATGATCGTCACGACGCTGGTCACCGCCCCTGTCAGCACGGTTGTAGGTGCATTCGGGTTGGTCTGCGCCAGCGTCAGCGCATCGACGATGTCGTTGCCGACCGTAACGGCGTCGACGATGAAAAGCGCGTTCGCGCTCGAGACGAAGTTAACCCGCGCAAGATACTGATCGAGCTGAGTCAACATGTTGGGCACGCCTTGCGTCGTACCGGCGATCGGACCGGTGCGCGCCCCCGCGTACGCAAAATTGTTGCCACCCAGGCGCGACGGTGTCACGGCGGCGCCATACCTTGAAGCCACGATCTCGGCAAACAAGGGGCCGTTGGAAAACTTGCCGGTTGCATACGGCGGAGCTGGAGGACAGTTGGCAGGAATCAGGTTGCACGTATTGCCGGTATCGCTAACGCTCGCCCCGAAGACATACGTGACCTGTCCGAACGCAGGTTGCGGCGCCTCATCATCGCTGCCACCGCAGGAAACGAGAAATGCAGCCGCGGCAAGCGCAGCAAGAACACGAGCCGCCTGGCGGCTGAGATCAATCATGGTTGTCTCCGGTAGATCTGGTTATCGGTTGGAACAGAAGCACGCCACACTTCGACCCGCTACGCCCGTTGGGCGTCGGCGTTCCGAGCCGCTGATAATAGTCGCTTGTCGCTACCCGACCGAAGCTTCGGACTGCGCTCGCCGCAGACGGTCATGGATTGCCTCCCACTGCGCTTCCATCGGAGGCTCCGCTACAAGCAAACGAACGGCGCCGCTCGAATCGAGTCTGTGCAGGTACGAATACAACAATCGAGCGTAATCGCCGACGTCTTCCGGCGCGGCGATGGCCAATGAAACATCGGCGCGACAGTTCTGCAGCAGATTCAACGGCGCGAGCACTGCGACGGATTCTCGTCCCGTCTTCGACAGGGTTGTCGCGAGCTGATCGGCCGGCATTACATGCAGCGGTGTGCGCGGCGCATAGTGTTTCTCAAGCCGGCCCGGAGCGCGCGGCGATTGCAGGCCGGCATCGATCACTGGACGCCGCAGGACTGTTTGCAGTTGCTCGCGAGTAATCGCGCCCGGACGGAGCAGCGTCGCTACGTCGCTTCGGACGTCGACGATCGTCGATTCGATTCCGACCGGACACGCACCACCATCCAAAATCAGATCGACCTTCCCGCGCGGCTTGACGCCGAGATCATCGATCACGTGTTGTGCGGTAGTCGGGCTGATACGACCGAAACTATTGGCACTGGGTGCAGCCAGTGCACCTTCAAACGCTTTCAACAATGCGCGCGCCCATGGATGTGCGGGCGAGCGGAGGCCTACTGAATCCTGGCCGCCGGTCAAGACGTCGCTTACTTGCGCGCCACGCTTGAGGACCAGCGTCAGCGGCCCTGGCCAGAACGCGCCAGCAAGGGCTCGAGCCGTGTCGGGCACTTCGATCGCCCAGTGATCGAACGCGCTCGCATCATGAACATGCACGATGACGGGGTGATCCGGTGGCCGCCCTTTTGCGGCGAATAGTTTGCGCACCGCATCTTCATTGTCAGCAGCTGCGGCAAGCCCGTAGACCGTTTCGGTCGGCAGCGCGACGATGCCGCCCTGGCGAAGAATTTTGACGGCGCGATTGATCGCGGCCGCATCGACTGCCGGCGTATTCATTCGATGCAACGTCTCATGCTGCAGCTGCAATGCCAAGCACGCTCGCCACGCGCTTCGCACGCGCCAGTGCTTCGTTCATCGTCGGCGCGACACATGTGACGTGCCCCATCTTTCGGCCGCGGCGCGCTTCGCGCTTGCCGTACAAGTGAAGCTTTGCGCCAGGCACCGCAAGCACCGATACCCAGTCGGGCTCACTCAGAGTCTGCCCGTCTGGGCGCGCGCTGAACCATTGATCGCCAAGAATGTTCAGCATCACCGACGGCACAACCTGCGATGTATCGCCCAGCGGCAGGTTTGCCATCACGCGCGCCTGCTGCTCGTACTGGCTCGTCACGCAGGCGTCGATCGTATAGTGGCCTGAATTGTGCGGGCGCGGCGCGATCTCATTAACCAGCAAAGAGCCGTCACCAAGAACGAAGAATTCGACGCAAAGCACACCTACGTAATTCAAGCGTTGTGCAAGCGTTAATGCTGCCTCGCGCGCACGTGTGGCAATAGCTTCGTCGACGCGCGCTGGAGCGATCGAGGTCGCCAATATGCCGCCGCGATGCTCATTCTCCGCAAGCGGGAATGTCACCGCTGTGCCATCGTTTGCGCGGCATGCAACGACCGATACCTCAAGATGCAACTCCAGCTTCTTTTCGAGCACGCACGGCACACTTCCCATGGTCTGCCACGCCGCGCGCGCTGCGTCCGCCGTTGTTACCAGCACCTGGCCCTTGCCGTCGTAGCCCATCCGGGCCGATTTCAGTATCGCCGGAAAAATTTGCGCATCAGTCGCACGCAAATCGTCGTCCCGCTCGATCACCGCATGCTGCGCCACGTCGATGCCGCTCGCGGCAATGAAACGCTTTTCAGCAATTCGATCCTGCGCTATCGCAACACTCGCTGCATCGGGACTCACGCTGCAGTGCTGCGCCAGAAACTGCAGCGCAGCCGCCGGCACATTTTCGAACTCGGTAGTCGCAGCACGGCAACGCCGACCAAGCGCGGTTAGCGCGTCGTCGTCAAGGTAATCCGCTGCGATGTGGTCGTCGGCGACTGCGCCCGCCGGACTGTCGTGACTGGGATCCAGCACGCACACTTTGTAGCCGAGCGACTGCGCGGCCATGCAAAACATGCGGCCGAGCTGGCCGCCGCCGAGCAACCCGAGCCAGGAACCCGGAGCAATTACGTCCATTGACCGCCGCCTTACGTCTACAGCGGCAAGGTCATATTGCGCGCTTTCTCGTTCTGCGTCGCACGATATTGCGCGAGCGCTGTCGCGAGCTCGCTGTCCTGCGTCGAAAGCATCTCGAGCGCGAAAAGCGCCGCATTCGCCGCGCCTGCTTCGCCGATAGCGAATGTCGCGACGGGTACGCCTCTCGGCATCTGCACGATCGATAGCAGCGAATCTTCACCGCGCAGATACTTCGAGGGGATTGGCACGCCGAGTACAGGGATCAAAGTCTTCGACGCGAGCATGCCGGGTAGATGTGCAGCGCCGCCGGCACCTGCAATGATCGCTTTCAATCCACGAGCGCGAGCTTCTTCGGCGTACGCAAACATCTCATCGGGTGTGCGATGCGCGGAAACGACGCGAGTCTCAAAGCGCACGCCGAATTCCTTCAGCACTTCGCACGCATGCTGCATGACGTCCCAATCGGACGTCGATCCCATCAGCACGCCGATCAGTGGCGCGGAGTGACCATCACGTTTCATTGCGTATCGCCGCTGGTAAACGCGCGATTGTACGGATCACAGATCGCCAGTCACAGTCTGCCCGGTTAGCCGTAGAAGCGCTTCGCGATATTTCGCGGCGGTTTTCAGAACAATCTCGTCTGGCAATGGCGGTGGCGGTGGTGCCTTGTTCCAGTGCTGCGTCTCGAGCCAATCACGAACGAACTGTTTATCGAACGACGGCGGAGACGACCCTTCGACGTATTGCTCGGCCGGCCAGAAGCGTGACGAGTCGGCGGTCAGCACCTCGTCCATCAGCCGTAGTTCACCATGCCTATCGATGCCGAACTCAAACTTGGTGTCGGCAATGATGATGCCGCGTGTCGCGGCGTAGTCGGCGGCCGCCGCATACAACGCGAGGCTGATCGAACGAATGCGAAAAGCGAGCTCGGCACCGATAATTTCCTCCATGCGCTCGAACGAGATGTTTTCGTCGTGCGTTCCAAGCTCCGCCTTGTTGGCAGGAGTGAATATCGGTTCCGGCAATTTACTCGCCAGTCGCAACCCGGTTGGCAGCTCTATTCCACACACGCTGCCGGTGCGCTGGTAGTCCTTCCAACCCGACCCGATCAGGTAGCCGCGCACTACGGCTTCCACCGGCAGCGGCTTGAGCTTCATCGCGACTACGGCTCGGCCGCGCACCTGATCGAGCTCGTCGCTGGCCACCACCGACTCCGGCGTGATGCCGGTCAAGTGATTCGTAGTTATGTGCGTCAGCCTGTCGAACCAGAAGTTCGACATCGCATTCAGCACTTTGCCCTTGTCCGGAATTGGCTGACTCATGACGACATCGAACGCCGACAGCCGATCCGTCGTGACGATCAGCAACTTGTCGTCACCGATTGCAAAGCTGTCGCGCACCTTGCCTCGATACGTCAGCGGCAACGATTTGATATTGGACTGCAGGAGTCCACTCACGCGGATTCGCTCATGTTCGAAAAAAATACCAGCCGACAATTGCGACCCAGGTGCCACCGGCGAGCAACAGCGCCAGCATCACCGCCGCGCTGCCGACATCTTTGGCGCGCTTGCCAAGCGGATTGATCTCCAGCGAATCCCGATCGACCGCGGCCTCGATCGCACTATTCAGCAACTCGACGATCAGCACCAGCATCAGCACGCCGACAAGAAGGATTTTCTCTGCCAAGGCAATCGGCAGCACTAACGCCACCGGGGTCAGCACTGCGGCCAGCATGATTTCTTGCCTGAACGCGTCTTCGCCGGCCCACGCCGCTCTCAACCCGTCCAGCGAGTAGTGCGTCGCGTCGACGACGCGACGCAAACCGCGCTTGCGCTTCTCGGCGCTGCGATCAAGAACAAGACGGCTTGACGGTTGCTCGGACATGGCGGGCGATGATACGACCGCCGAACCGGCGCCGGGTTCGCGGTCAGTATCATCGCCGGCCTTGCCCCGGCCGCTCGAACCATGCCCACTATCGACTACTCGCGCTTTTATCGCTACGACGACCTGATCGCGATTCTGCGTGGCTTTGCCGACGAAAACCCGGACTACGTCTCGCTTGAAACGATCGGCACGAGTCACGAAGGTCGTGCAATCCCAGTCATAACGCTTACAAATCGAGCAACGGGCGCCCCGAATCACAAGCCTGCATATTGGGTCGACGGCAACATTCATTCGATTGAGCTGACGGCATCCAGCGCATGCCTGTACTTCATTGACTTTCTATTGAGGGAGCGCAGCAAGGACGCTGACGTCTCGCGTGCATTGGATACACGCACCTTCTATGTATGCCCACGCATCAACCCAGACGGCGCCGAATGGGCGATGGGCGATAACCCGCGCTACGTACGCTCGTCGACTCGGCGTTATCCGTTCGACGAGGACCCGATAGACGGACTGATTACGGAAGATATCGACGGTGACGGCCGCATCTTGCAAATGCGCGTCCGTGACGCGAATGGCCCCTGGAAAAAGCATCCGCAACAGCCGAGCTTGATGGTTCGCCGCGCGCCCGCCGATGGGCCTGGCGACGAATACTTCCGCGTTTTTGCCGAAGGTCGCATTGAGAACTATGACGGCGTCAATGTCACCGTCGCCGGTGTCACTGGGAATGCGCAGGGACTCGACCTGAATCGCAACTTTCCCGCAAATTGGCGGCAGGAATTCGAACAGCTCGGTGCGGGGCCGTTTCCAACCTCCGAGCCTGAGGTCCGTGCGATTGTCGAATTCTTCATGTCGCACCCGAACATCTGCGGTGGAACCAGTATTCACACGTTTTCAGGCGTGCTGTTGCGTCCCCTCGGATCTGCACCCGACGACCAGCTTCCCGCCGAAGACCTGTGGACCTATCAGACTGTCGGCAAGAAAGGCGAAGAGCTGACAGGCTACCCGGCGATTTCGATCTGGCACGAGTTCCAGTACATGCCGGGCGAATACATCAGCGGCTCATTTGACTGGATCTACGAGCATCTCGGCATGTTTACGTGGACCATCGAAATCTGGAATCCAAAAAAAGAAGCCGGAATCGAAAACAAGGAATGGATTCACTGGTTTCGCGATCATCCGATCGAAGACGATTTGAAAATTTTCGAGTGGGCCCAGCGTGTCTCGTCGAACCAGGGGCACCTCGACTGGAAGCCCTTTGACCATCCTCAGCTGGGCAAGGTCGAGATCGGCGGCTGGAACCGCATGCACGTGTTCGCCAACCCTCCGCCGGACCTGCGCGAAAAAGAGATCGCACGCTTTCCGCAGTGGCTATTGTGGCAAGCGCTGATTTCGCCAAAGCTAGAACTCGGCAGCATCGAAGTGAAACCTGTCGGCACCGACACGTGGCGTCTTCGACTGATCGTGCAGAACAGCGGCTGGTTACCGACCTACGTCACGAAGATGGCAGTCAAGCGCAAATTGCTGCGTGGAGTCCTTGCCGAAATCAAATTGCCTGCCGGTGCTGAACTTTTATCGGGCAAGCCGCGCGAAGAAATGGGCGAACTCGAAGGTTGGGCTTATCTACATACAGGCATTTCGTTTTGGCCGAACAAAAAAGTCACCGCCGATCGGGCGCATGTCGACTGGGTCGTCAAGGGCCAGGCGGGCTCTCAGCTTCAGATCGCGGCGTGGCATGAACGGGCGGGTCGGCTGGAAGCGAGCGTCACGCTCGAGTAACAAGACAATCACATCGCGCCTCGACGCGCGGTACATTGCAACCGCTGTCACACCCTATCCACACAAAGATGGTCAGGGCAAGTTGGGGACAATAGTTATTCCGGTCTGGGTTGCGATTGTTGGCGCGCTGCTCGCGCTGTGGGCGGTGCTTGACCGACTCTTAGTGCCTAGCGTGCGCTGGGTCATCCGAAGCCGCGCCAACAAAGTGCTCGACGAGGTCAGTCAGCGGTTGCGTCTGCAGGTTCGCCCGTTCCAGCAAACCAGCCGACGTACGCTGATCGACCGGCTGGTCTTCGACGAACGGGTACAGCAGGCCGCAACCGCCTACGCACAGGCGAACAAGATGCCCCGCGATGTCGTTCATCACATGGTGGAGCGATATGCGCGTGAGATCGTGCCGGCGTTCAACGCCTACTTTTACTTTCGGATCGGTGCGTGGCTTAGCCGAAAGGTGAGCCGGCTGCTGTACCGCGTACGTATTGGATATTCGGACGAAGCGGGTTTGGCCGCCGTACCACCGAACGCCACGGTGGTATTCGTGATGAACCATCGGAGCAACATGGATTACATCCTCGCCGCGCATTTGGCCGCCGAACAGGCGGCGTTGTCGTATGCGGTCGGTGAATGGGCGCGCATCTGGCCTTTGCAGCAGATGATCCGCGCGATGGGTGCGTATTTCGTGCGCCGTGGATCAGGCAATGAGCTTTACCGACGCGTGCTCGAGCGCTATATCGCGATGGCGACCGAGTCTGGCGTCACTCAGGCCGTCTATCCCGAAGGTGGCTTGACACGGGACGGCCGCATGCGCGAACCCAAGTTTGGCGTACTTGAATACATGTTGCGCGGCTTCACGCTCGACGGCGAGCGAGATCTGGTTTTCGTCCCCCTCGGATTGAACTACGACCGAGTGCTCGAGGATCGGACACAACTACTGGCAAGTAGCGCGAGCGCAAAGAAAAAGTCGGCGTTGACTGCCGCCGGAAACACATTGAACTTCATTTTCACGCAGCTGGGCCTTGCGCTGCGCAGCAAGTGGTACCGCTTCGGATACGCGTGCGTGAACTTCGGAACGCCGATTTCAACGAGGAGCTATTGCGCGCAACGAGGAATCGACTTTCGCAAGCTCACAAAGGACGACCGCATCGCCGAAGTCAGTGC
>DATEOP010000033.1:0-3049 GCA_035274065.1 Burkholderiaceae bacterium | reverse complement strand
ATTGCAGGTGCGAGTTGACCGCGATGAAGCCACGATCATCGAGTGCCAATTGCGTGTCGCGCACCCAGGCCGGGATGCTGACACCGGTGGCGACGAGGATCGCGTCCGAGGCAATCCGCCGCTCGTCGTTCGTCATGACGGTATCGGGCTCGACGCGATGTGCGGCGGCGTCGATTAACTCTACGCCGGCGTTTGCCAGCGTAGTGTGCATCAACGATCTCGCACGGTCCGAATGGCCGGGCAGAATTGGTAGACCACCGGTGACTAGGTGAACACGCATCGGCAACTCCATCGTGCGTGCGCGGAACGTAGCGGCCAGTGCAATCTCGACGCCCGCCGCTCCCGCTCCAAGCACTGTCAGTTGAAAGGCCGAGGACGCCGCCTCTGCCGTTCGAACAATGCGTTCCCAGCCAGAAATGAAGTCCTCGAATGGACGCAAAGCCAACGCGTGCTGACTCGCGCCGCTAATCGCGTCGACGCTTGAAACAGCGCCGGTCGCAATCGACAACACATCGAAATCGATCGCGCTCCCGTCGTCGGTCAATGCGATTCTGTTTGTGAGGTCGAGCTCCCGAATCTGCGCCAGTATCAGCCGCGCTTTTGCAGCTCGCGACAGTCGACCGAGGTCGATCGTCAGGGCGGGAAGTGCGTAATGACCTGCAACCCAGCCCGGCAACATCGCGCTGTACCGCAACTGGCTCGATGGAGTCACGATCACCAATTCAACGTCGGTCATCGCCCTGCGCGCCAGATCGCGCAATACGAGGGCGTGCACCTGCCCGCCGCCGGCGAGCAATAGGCGTTTCACCGCAGAACGGTGGCGTCGTGAAGATCGGAGAGGCTAGCGTGCATCGTGATATCGCTGCGCCAACCGTTGCGGATCTGCCCCAAAAAAATAGGCCGCCCGGAAGCGCCACATCAGAACGATCGTGCGCCAGATCCCGTGACGCTCCCAGCGTCGACCCGATGTCACTACACGAGTGCGAATCGCAGCGGGGCGAGAAATTCGCTTCGCACGCTTCGAGAACTCAACGTCCTCCATCAGTGCGATCGGCGCAAACCCCGACAGCTGCGCGAACGCGGAGCGAGTAACGAAGATCGCTTGATCGCCCGTGCAAATGCCGGTCAGTCGCGAACGGAGGTTCATCATTACCGACACGATTGTCAGCATAGATGGCCCGTCGATGTGGACGTCGAAGCGGCCCCACGCACGTCCGCTGGTTCGAAGTGCGGTATCGATCAAGCGATCGGCCGAGTCAGGCAGCTCGCTGTCGGCGTGGACAAACAGCAGAACGTCGGCACCGCCGGCGATCGCGGCGGCCGCACCGGCATTCATCTGCTGCGCGCGACCGCGATTCGATTGCAACAGCTGATCGGCCTGCGGTTTGGCGATTGCCGCGGTTGAGTCAGTACTGCCACCATCGACGACGATCACTCGAGCGCCACGCGCGCGAAGCGGCCGCAACCGAGCCAGCGACGCTTCGATCGATGTCGCTTCGTTGAGGACTGGCACGACGACTGCGAGTTGCATCAGCGCACGTCGTTCAACGACCAGTCGTATTCCAGAAAGCGGATCGGCACCTTGCTGGAGCGAAGCTGCGCGCGATCCTCCGGCGCATCGGCAAGTTGCTCCGCATACTTTGCGATCACGTCATTAATCGACGAAAACCCTTTGTGCCCTTTTTCGAAGTCTTTGCCGTACCAATCAAAGATGCGCGATAGCTCGACTGTCTTCGTCTGTGCGTTGTACCTGTTACGTGAGCGGTCCGACATGAAGCGGATAAAGAGTTCTTCGAGCTGCGCATCCAGCTGGTCGGGTGTGAACGCGCGATTGCTCAGCATTGGGCAGCCTACCGATGCGCAATTCACCGCAACATGCACGCGCGGGTCGTCGAATGCACCGGGCGCGCGCAGCATGTCATGCTCGATTCCGTCCAGATGCTGTGGTTTGCCAAGCAACGTGAAAAATCGATCCTTCCACGGATTGCCGATCACGCTGCCGAAGTCCCGAATCGATTTCAGATTCGGATATCGCGTCAGGATCTTCTCGACGGTGAAGGCGTTGTACGCGTTGGCAAGAAATGCGTACTGCTGCTGCTTGTTCCAGCCCGCGTACTGCGCGGACGCAACGGCTGACAGCGTGCTCAGATACGCCTGCAGCGCCGCCCGGTCCTTAGCGAAAGCCTTGTAGTCGACCTGGCTTGCGATTGGCCGGCCTCGACCGTCGTCGATCAATTTGACGTGCTTGCGCAGCAGCGCATCCCACGCGGCATGCGAGTGATCGAAGCCCGACTGCGCGACGGCAGACGATAGAAGCGCCAACAGCGCGAAAAGGAAATCACGCCTTGGCTTCATGCATTGGGCCGTGCATCGGCGCAGGCTCATCGGGATACGCGCGGCGCTTGTCGCTGCTCATGGACAGCAACGCAAGCAACACTGCGCCGAGTCCGCCACGGCCGCGTTGCCAGGCCTGGAACGCTGTGAGTACCGCCCATTGGCCCTGAGTAACGGTCGATCTTTTCCAGGCGCCGGCCGCGTACTTGTTGGCTTCGGCCAGCGTCGGGTAGATATGAATCGTGCCCAGAATCTTGTTTAGCCCCAGGTTCTGTTTCATTGCCAGCACATACTCTGCAATCAGCTCCCCTGCGTGCGCCCCGACGATCGTCACGCCAAGAATTTTGTCTGTCCCCGGCGCAGTCAGCACTTTGACGAAGCCGTCGGCCTCGCCGTCGGCAATCGCGCGGTCGAGATCGTCAATGCCGTAGACGGTTGTCGCATACGCGATCTTTCTCTCTGCGGCTTCCTGTTCATTCAAACCGACGCGAGCAACTTCGGGATCGGTAAATGTTGCCCAGGGAATCACGCGGTAATCGGCCTTGTATTTCTTGAACGTACCGAAGAGTGCGTTGACGGCCGCATACCAGGCTTGATGTGATGCGGTGTGCGTGAACTGATAAGGCCCGGCTACATCGCCGCACGCGTAAATATTCGGATAGAGCGTTTGCAGCATGTCGTTGGTCTCGACCGTCTTCTGCGGTGTCACCTTGAT
>DATEOP010000032.1:0-8484 GCA_035274065.1 Burkholderiaceae bacterium | reverse complement strand
AACGTCATCAATGGCGTTTACACACCGCAGCAAGGTCGCATCATGTTTCGCGGCACGGTGCGCACGAATATGGATCCTCACGAGGCCGCCGCGTCGGGCATCTCACGCACGTTTCAAAGCCTTGCACTGTTCAAAGGCATGAGCGTGCTCGACAACATCATGACCGGCCGCAACCTGCTGATGAACACCGGCGTGCTGTGGCAGGCGATGCATCTCGGGCCGGCCCGACGCGAGGAGTTGCGGCACCGCGAGTTCGTCGAACACATCATCGACTTCCTCGAGATTCAGGCGTACCGGAAAACCACCGTGGGCCGCTTGCCGTACGGCCTGCAGAAGCGCGTTGACCTGGGCCGCGCGCTGGCGATGGAACCGGTGCTATTGCTGCTCGACGAGCCGATGGCAGGCATGAACCTCGAAGAGAAAGCGGATATGTGTCGTTTCGTCCTCGACGTCAACGAAGAATTTGGCACGACGATCGTGCTGATCGAGCACGACATGGGCGTCGTCATGGATATCTCCGATCGCGTCGTGGTGCTCGACTATGGCAAAAAGATCGGCGACGGCATGCCGGACGAAGTGCGCAATAGTCAGAACGTGATTGACGCTTACCTGGGAGTCGCGCACTGATGGGTGCCTACCTGCTCAGGAATTGGGCGGTCGTCGCATTGATCGCCGCACTGGTAATCGGCATGGCGCTGCCGCTCGCCACCGGCGTCAGCGCGCCGGGGTTTTATTTCGAGGTGATGCTCGGAGGACTGATGTCCGGCGTGTTGTATTCATTGGTCGCGCTGGGCTTGGTGCTGATTTTCAAAGCCTCGGGTGTATTCAACTTTGCTCAAGGCGCGATGGTGCTGTTCGGAGCCCTGGCGGTTGCGCGCATGAGTGAAGTAATGCCGCTCGCGATCGCATTCATCCTGGCAATCGGGATCATGGCAATTCTTGCGTGGTTGATTGAGCGACTGGTCTTGCGGCACCTGGTCAATCAAGACGCCGTGGTGTTGTTGATGGCGACGCTCGGTGTGTCGTTCTTTCTCGACGGCTTTGGGCAAACGGTTTGGGGCAGCGATATTTATCAGATCGATACTGGATTGCCTAAGACTCCCGTGCTGGTGGCAGAAAACATCTTCCAGGGCGGCATCTTGATCAATACCGAAGACCTCGTCGCTGCCGCCGCGGCCGCGCTGTTGGTCATCGCACTCGCACTTTTCTTCCAAAAAACGCCCACCGGACGTGCGCTGCGTGCGGTGGCAGACGACCATCAGGCTGCACAGTCGATCGGCATTCCGCTAAACCGCATCTGGGTCATCGTGTGGACGGTCGCCGGCTTTGTTGCGCTGGTGGCTGGCGTTGTTTGGGGATCGAAGCTCGGCGTTCAGTTTTCGGTGTCGCTGGTTGCATTGAAGGCACTGCCGGTCGTGATCTTGGGCGGGTTTACATCGGTGCCGGGCGCAATCATCGGAGGTCTGATCATCGGGGTCGGCGAAAAATTTGCCGAGGTTTTTCTAGGGCCGGTCCTCGTGAGGCAATTTGATCTCGCAGGTGGCGGCATCGAAAACTGGTTTGCGTACGTGCTGGCGTTGCTGTTCCTTTTGGTTCGGCCGGAAGGTTTGTTCGGAGAGAAACATATCGATCGGGTGTAGTGGCCTTGCGGCCATCCACACCGATTGCAATCACAATGCTCTATCGGGAGAACGGTCAGTTCAAGTCGACATACGCGGCCGATCAGCAGTTGCTGCCGATCGCGCAAGACCGCTGGTTCATGCTGGCGCTGATCGCGTTCGCCTATCTGGCGGTGCCGGCGCTTGTAAGCGACTACGTGCTGCGCGCACTGATCATCCCGTTTGTCATTCTCGCGATCGCAGCAATCGGACTGAACATCCTGGTCGGCTACTGCGGCCAGATTTCGCTCGGCACAGCCGCCTTTATGGCGGTGGGCGCTTACGCGGCTTACAACCTGACGATTCGAATTCCGCAGTTGGGGTTTTTCGTCGTGTTGGTGCTGGCTGGGGGAATTACTGCGTTGGTCGGCGCGTTCTTCGGCATTCCCAGCCTGCGTATCAAGGGACTTTACCTGGCGGTTGCGACGCTGGCGGCGCAGTTCTTCATCGATTGGATGTTTGCGCGCGTCAAATGGTTTACCGATTACTCGTCGTCGGGTTCGGTGTCCACGGCACCGATCGAGGTTTTTGGCTGGACCATTGTTACTTCTTTCGACAAATATCTGTTCGTTCTTTCAATCGCAATCCTGCTGACTGTTGCAGCGAAAAATCTGGTGCGCGGGCACTTGGGTCGCGCCTGGATGGCCACGCGTGACATGGACGTTGCGGCCGAGGTGATCGGCATCCGGCCGCTGCCCGCCAAGCTCTCTGCTTTCGCGGTCAGTTCGTTTTATGCCGGGGTGGCGGGCGCCCTGTGGGGGTTTGTCCACCTAGGCGCATGGGAGCCATTGGCGTTCAATATCAATCTTTCGCTTAACCTCTTGTTCATGATCATCATCGGAGGAATGGGTTCATTGCTCGGCGCATACTTTGGCGCAGCATTCATCGTTCTGCTGCCGATTCTGTTGAATCAGGTGCCCGGATGGTTCGGCTTGCCAATTTCAACCGCCCTGGCCTCTCACTTGGAAGCGATGATCTTCGGCAGTCTGATCGTATTTTTTCTGATTGTTGAACCGCACGGGCTTGCACGCTTATGGGCAATTGGTAAAGAGAAATTGCGGCTTTGGCCGTTCCCGCACTGACGAGGTCCAACGCGGCAATGGCGATCAACTAACTTAAACCGGACCGAAGGAGACGCACCATGGCAGTTCTTGAACGAACAAAGGCAAGCGCAATCACCGCGCTGGCTGGAATCGCCGCCGCCCTCACGCTAAGCATGTCCGCGCCCGCGGGCGGACAACAAAAGGCGCCGGCGGCGACCGGCAAGGGCGAGCAGTTTTTCCCGGCACTGGTTTATCGCACCGGGGCGTACGCGCCCAATGGCGTGCCGTTTGCAAACGGCTACATCGATTATTTGAAGCTGGTCAACGCCCAGGGCGGCATTAACGGCGTGATGATCACGTTCGAGGAGTGTGAAACCGGTTATGCCACCGACCGCGGCGTCGAGTGCTACGAGCGTCTGAAGGGCAAGGGTCCGACCGGTGCCACATTGTTTCAGCCGCTTTCTACCGGCATCACGTTTGCGCTGACGGACAAGACGCCCACCGACAAAATTCCGCTGATCACTGCAGGCTACGGCCGCGCAGACTCGGTTGAGGGCGAGGTGTTTCCGTATAACTTCCCGCTGCTTGGCACCTACTGGGATGCGGCCGACATCCTGGTGCAGCACGTGGCCAAGCTCAACGGTGGATTCGACAAACTCAAGGGCAAGAAGATCACGCTTGTCTATCACGACTCACCGTACGGCAAGGAACCGATCGCGCTGCTGACGGAGCGGTCGAAGCTGCACGGATTCGAGCTGCAGACTATTCCGGTGACTCATCCCGGCGTCGAGCAGAAAGCGGCGTGGCTACAGATTCGTCAAAACCGTCCTGACTACGTATTTTTATGGGGCTGGGGCGTGATGAATTCGACCGCGGTGCGTGAGGCGGTTGCTACCGGCTTTCCGCGTGACAAGATGTATGGCGTCTGGTGGGCCGCAGCCGAGCCCGACGTCACGCCTGTCGGTGCCGATGCGAAAGGCTACAACGGGCTGGCTTTGCAGCACAGCGACGAGCGCGCCAGAATGCACGACGACATCTTGAAGCTGGTCCACGGCAAAGGTCAGGGCACTGGTCCGAAGGAGGAAGTCGGAACCGTGCTGTACACGCGCGGCATGATCAGCGCCATGCTCGGCGTTGAGGGCGTGCGGCAAGCACAGTTGCGCTACGGCGTAAAACCACTGACCGGTGAGCAGGTGCGATACGGCCTCGAGAACCTGAACATCGATGCCAAGCGAATCGAAGCGCTCGGGTTGACGGGAGTCATGCGTCCACTTGCAACAAATTGCCGTGACCACGAAGGGGCGCGAGTCGCGCGCATCCATCAATGGGATGGGAAGCAATGGAACGTCACGTCCGACTGGTACGAGGCGGATATGCAGATCATCCGCCCGCTGATTCGCGATTCGGCCGCGCGCTACGCGACAGAAAAGAAAGTCACGCGCCGTAGTTGCGAAGCGGAAATGAAGGAAGTCGCCAAAGAGCCTGTCAGAACACCGACCGCGGCGAAGAAGTAAGAATGTTCAGGGTCGCGAGCCTGCTGCGCAGGCCCGCGACTGATGCTTGCTAGAAACCGGCTGTCTGCGAATGCCCTCTCTCCTTAACGTCAACGGCATCGAGGTCATCTACAACCATGTGATCCTGGTGCTCAAAGGCGTGTCGCTTACTGTGCCGGAAGGAGGTGTCGTTGCGCTTCTCGGTGCAAACGGTGCCGGCAAGACCACCACGCTGCGCGCAGTATCCAACCTGCTACAGGGCGAACGCGGCGATGTCACGAAGGGCTCGATCGAATATCGCGGCGAGCGTATCCATGGTTTGACAGCGTATGACCTCGTCAAGCGGGGTGTCGTACAAGTGATGGAAGGCCGGCGCTGCTTTGCGCACCTGACGGTCGAAGAAAATCTGCTGACGGGCGCTTATTCGCGCGGCTCGTCGGGACGAGGAGTGGGCCGCGCCGACGTTGCGGCCGATCTTGACAAGGTCTACACCTATTTTCCGCGCCTGAAGCATCGGCGCAGCAGCCAGTCGGGCTATACGTCCGGCGGTGAGCAGCAGATGACTGCCATCGGACGCGCGTTAATGGCGAGGCCTTCGATGATTTTGCTCGACGAGCCTTCGATGGGTTTGGCACCGCAGGTGGTGGAAGAGATTTTCGGCATCGTCCAAGATCTGAATGGCAAGGAAGGTGTGTCGTTCTTGTTGGCGGAGCAGAACACCAACATCGCGCTGAAGTACGCGAAGTACGGCTACATCCTTGAAAACGGGCGCGTCGTGATGGACGGTGAAGCGCGCTCATTACGGGAAAACGAGGACGTCAAGGAGTTTTACCTTGGCCTGTCGACTTCCGGCCGTAGAAGTTTCAGAGATGCGAAGTTCTATAAACGTCGCAAGCGTTGGCTAGGGTAAGTTGTCACTGTGTACGCGCGCTTTCTTTTGTTATTTGCCATGACCGCTTTGGTCGCGTGCGACTCGCGCAAACCAAGCGAGCCTGCGAAAGGCGCGCTGCCAACACGCCAAACAACTATCGATCCAGTCAATAAGAAGCTCGATACGGCACGCGAAGACGCAGAGCGGCGGCGTAGCCAGGTTGACGATGCGACCAAATGAAGTGAACAGGAATGACCGAACATCTGGATAACCGTGAAGCGCGCGATCCGCAGCGCCGCGAGCTCGACCTAATGGGTCATCTGCCGGGCCTGCTTGCGAAAGCATTGAAATCCCCTGGGTGGCAGCGGCATTTGGGCGACCTCGACACGACACAGTTCAACAGCCGGGCCGCGCTCGCACGACTCCCGCTGCTGCGCAAATCCGAATTGCCCGCAATGCAAAGGGCGAAGGCACCTTTCGGCGATTTCATATCGAACGATCTCGAGCGATTTGGCCGAATATTTGCCTCGCCCGGACCGATCTACGAGCCCGAGAGTAAGCACGATGATGCGTGGCGAGCGTCTCGCTCGTTGCATGCGGCGGGATTTGTCAGCGGCGACATCGTGCTCAACACCTTTTCGTACCACCTGGTGCCGGGTGGCTTCATCATGGACGGCGGCGCGCGGTGCCTTGGGTGCACCGTCATTCCTGCCGGGCCCGGCAACACCGAGCAACAGCTCGACCTCATCGAGCATCTAAAGCCAGCGGCCTACACAGGGACCGGAGACTTTCTAAAAATTCTTCTGGATGCAGCCAATGCCGGCGGCCGTGACGTGTCTTCAATTAAGAAGGCCGTTGTGTCGGGCGCGGCGTTCCCCGCCTCGCTTCAGGCGAACATCAAGGCTCGCGGCGTTGACGCCTATCAGGCGTACGCCATCGCCGATGTGGGTGTTATCGCTTATGAAAGCCGGGCGCGCGAGGGCCTGATTGTCAATGAAGATGTGCTGATTGAAATCGTCCGGCCCGGTACGGGCACGCCTGTCGCTGACGGCGAAGTGGGCGAAGTCGTGGTGACATCGTTCGACCCGGACCGACCCTGGATTCGATTGGCACTCGGCGACTTATCGGCGATCCTGCCCGGGCTATCGCCGTGTGGTCGCACGAACGCGCGCATCAAGGGCTGGATGGGCCGGGCGGATCAAACGACAAAGGTGAAAGGTATGTTCGTCCGGCCGGAGCAAATGGCCGAGGTCGCGCGCCGTCACGCTGAGCTCAAGCGGCTTCGATTGGTCGTGACGCGCGCGGGCGAGATCGACGCGATGACTTTGCGTGCAGAGTCCGAGTCGGACGACGCATCACTGCAGCGTGCTGTCGGCGAAACGCTGCGCTCGATTACTAAGTTGGGTGGCGCAGTCGAGTTACTTGCGCCCGGATCGCTGCCGAATGACGGCAAAGTGATCGAAGACGCGCGGAGTTTGTAGCGGGCAGCCGTTCTGGCTGATCCGGCCGCGTTATCTGCGCCGCGCTGCTGCCGATCCCTTTTTTGCCACTTTCTTCGGTGGTGGACGCGTTGCGCGCCTCGCTTTAGCCGCCCGTGCGACGGATTTTTTTGCGGCTGGTTTCTTTGCTGCCCGTGGCTTGATCGGCGTCTTACCGTTGCCGGTGGCCATACTGCCGGTCGCAATATCAATGGCGGCAACCATCGCGTCACGCATCGAATGGGCCATTGCATTGATCGCGTCGGTCATTGCAGCGGCCGGCTTGCCGATTGCAAGCTTGACGGTTTTTGCCGGCGGTGCGGCGTCTTCCTCTTTGATGTCCCATAGCTTCAAAAGCTCAGCCTGCGTCGGCACCGAGCCGGAGGCAACACGCTGCCGGCGCGCCGCCACGGAATCGCGCACGATTCGCTCGACGACATCGAGTGGCAGCCTGTTAAGGTCAGAAAACTTGATGAAGCTCTTGGCTGCATTGACGCCTGTCAGCGCGTCCTTGTGCTTCAACACGACATCTTTTTCAGCTACGTAAAGTGACATATGCCGGCGGCCGGACTCGAGCGCGAACAGCGGCCCGTCCAACTCGTAGAACGCCAGGCCGTAGCGCATGCTCTCGCGGACTCCACGCGCGGAGCGCCGGATCATGCTGCACAAACGCGCCATTGCCACGCGACGATCCGGCGGCAGATCGCGCAGATATGCGCCCACCGTCGAAGCAGTCGAGTTCATGAATTTTCCTCCGGCAACCCACACAAACGGGCGATTTTACCGCGTTCGCCACCGCAGTGTGTCAGTCGGGCCGGGGCCGGTAGAAAACGAAGTCGGAGGTGAAATCGACGCGAAGCAGTTGATTTAACTGCGAGGCGTCGCATCGCGCCGGCGGCATGCCGCCCGTGGTGTTCACCCGTTGCACATGAGTGACGTTCTCAAACGCCCCCTTGCCAAAACTGCGCGTTGTCAACAACAGCCAGCGTAAATCGGTCGGTTTGGGTGCCTCATCGTAGGCCGTGATCGTCGAGACGAGCCTGCTGCCGTCATCGTGTTCAAAGGAGAAGTTGGCTCCGTGCTTTCCCACCGGCTTGCCGTCTGAGTCCAACAAATCCGCCTGGGGCTGACGGAATACCCAGAGCAAGCCCGCATCGCGCTTCTCACAACGAAATATCTGAACACCGCGGGAGGCGAGTTGCAGGGTCGGCACATGCGTCCCGGGCGCCTTGATCTTCGAAAAGAAGCCAAGGTTGGGAGCAGACGCCGCCGAGGATGCAGGCGACGTCGAACCTGAAGCCGGTGGCACTGAGGTGGGTGCCGTCGCGCATGCGGTCAACAGCGCGATGCAGCCCAAACCGATGCTTAGCTGAAGTGGATTCATAAATCCGATTTTCTCTCAATCGCAGATTAGCCAAATGGGCGCGGACTATTGCAATCGTCAAGTACGCCAACGGCATTGTGGCCTTCATCTCGGAGAACTGCATCGGCTGTGGTCGATTCGTGATGCATCGGCCCGACGCACGATTGGGGGCGGCACCGTGCTGGACGTGATGCCGCAGGGATCTGCTGCGCGTCGCGGGCGACGCGCTCCCGCACGGCTGCAATTGCTGGCGGCGCTGCGCGACGGCTCACCCGCAGACGCGTTGCGTGCATGGCTGCAGCGATCACCAGTGCCGGTGGCGCGCCTCGCGTCGGGCTGGAACCTTCGCGACGTCGAGGTTCAGCAGTTGTTCGATGCCTGCGGCGTCCATGTTGCTTCGAACATTGCCGTGTCTGCTGAACACTGGCAACAATTGCGCGGCGAAGTCCTAACCGCCGTCGAACTCGCGCATCAGAAAGAACCTGAAATGCCCGGCGTCGAGCAACAAAGGCTGCGGCGCATGCTCGCGCCGGCGTTCGACGTAGAGGCGTTCGGTTCGCTGATCGACGAGCTGGTTA
>DATEOP010000031.1:0-10346 GCA_035274065.1 Burkholderiaceae bacterium | reverse complement strand
GGATCCGTTTGCGAAACGCGAGTTCAATGATCGGCAAAGCCGACTCGCTGCGTTAAACGGCAACCGCACGCGCTACACGCCCGGCGTATTCGTTCAGGGCCGCGAAACGGACTGGTCGTCGAACGCATTCGATGCGCAGCTGCGTACGATCAATCAACGGACGGCTGTGGCAACGATCAAGCTCGACAATGTCGAAACGCAAGGCGGCAAGATCGGTGTGCGTGCTCATGCCGAGCTCGCAACCCCCGGTTCGGCCAAAAATCCACGCATGTTCGTTGCGCTGGTGCAAAACGGAATTTCGACCAAGGTGACTGCTGGGGAGAACCGCGGCGAAACGCTGGCTAACGATCGTGTTACGCGCGCCTGGTCGGGACCGCTGCCGCTGGGAACGCGAAGCATCCTGCTCGAAGCTCCATCGACTGCTCCGGGTGACCTCGCCTTGGTTGCGTTTGTTGAAGACGATACCGGCGTCTTGCAGGCGCTGCAGTTGCCGCTTGCGACCTGTAACTAGATCCGATTTTCCTCGACCGCATGGCAGGCAGCTTGCGTCTCGCCGCCCGCATGCCGGTACAGCTTCAGTAGCGGTACTTCGACGCGGCAGCGCGCGTTTGCGTGCGGGCAGCGTGGATGAAACGTACACCCCGAAGGCGGGTTCAACGGATTCGGCACTTCACCGGCGACGGGCGTACGGGCGCGGCCGCTCATTTCCAGGTCAGGAATCGCGTCGAGCAGCATGCGCGTGTAGGGATGCCGCGGCGTGCCGAACAACGTCGTGCGCGAAGCAAGCTCGACGATCTTGCCCAGGTACATTACGCCTACTCGATCTGAAATATGGTGTACGACGGCGAGGTTGTGCGAGATGAACAGGTAGGTAAGCCCCATCTCGCGCTGCAGTTCCTTCATCAAGTTCAGAACCTGCGCCTGCACTGAGACGTCAAGCGCCGACGTCGGCTCATCGCACACCAGAAACTCCGGCTTGGTCGCCAGCGCGCGCGCGATCGACAACCGCTGCCGCTGGCCACCTGAAAACTGGTGTGGATACTTTTCCTTGTCGGCCGGCGCGAGGCGAACCTGCTGCAGCAACTCGTCAACACGCGCGCGGACTTGCGCCTTGTCGTTCATCAGTCCATGCGCCTTCAAAGGCTCGGCAATGATGTCGGCGACTCGCCAGCGCGGATTCAAACTCGCGTACGGATCCTGAAAAATCATCTGCAGCTTCTGCCGCAAAGGGCGTCCACGCTGCGAATTCATCTCGCGCAGATCGCGGCCGAAAAATTCAACATGGCCCTTGGTTGGGACGTACAGGCCCACCAGCAGACGCGCGACAGTCGACTTGCCGCAGCCCGATTCACCGACCAGCGACAAGGTTTCGCCGCGCTTGATGTCGAAGCTGACGCCGTCGACCGCATGCAAGATCGCGCGCTTCTTGTTTTCGAGCACGCGATTGAGCCATGGGGGCGAGACATCGAAGTATTTAGCCAGACCGACCGCGTGCACTATCACGTCGGAGCCGAAAGACTTCGGCGTTACCGCCTCTTCCCGCAACACAGCGCTCAAGCGGCCACCCTGCCGCGCGTTACATCGTGCAACCAGCACGCCGCCAACGACGTGCCGGCCGGCAACAAATCCGGCCGCTCGCGTGGACATCGTTCGAATGCGTGAACGCAACGCGGATGAAAGGCGCATCCACTCGGAATGGCCGTGAGCCGGGGCATCGAGCCATTGATCTGCGCCAGATGCTCCGTTTCTTGACCGAATGTCGGAATCGATCCCATCAAGCCCACGGTATAGGGATGCTGCGGCCGATGAATCACATCTGACACGGGTCCGATCTCAGCGATGCGGCCGGCATACATCACCGCCACCCTGTCAGCGGTTTCAGCGATAACGCCCATGTCGTGCGTTACCAGCATGACCGCGGTGCCGTGATCACGACAAAGTTTCTTCAACAACGAAATGATCTGAGCCTGGATCGAAACATCCAGCGCGGTCGTCGGCTCGTCGGCAATGATCAGCTTGGGCTCTGCCGCCAGCGCGAGCGCTATAACAACGCGCTGCCGCATGCCGCCCGAAAATTGATGCGGGTAGGCATCGATGCGACGCTCGGGTGCCGGTATCCCTGTTGAAGCCAGCAGCTCGATCGCGCGCGCGCGAGCCTTGGCTGACGATACGTCCAGGTGCGTGATGATCGTTTCGACCAGCTGGTCGCCAACCGTATAAAGCGGATTCAACGACGTCAGCGGATCTTGAAAGATCGCACCGATCTCGCGGCCGCGGATTTTGCGCATCTCGTCGTAGGGGAGCGTATCGATACGGCGGCCGGCGAGCCGCACTTCACCCGCCGAAATACGCCCGGGCGGCTCGAGCAGCCCGATGATGGCTGCCCCCGTCAGCGATTTGCCGGCGCCGGATTCACCGACCACACCTAACACCTCGCCGGGCGCAATCGAGAACGAAATGTCGTCAACGGCGACAAGCGTGCCCCGCCGGGTGGGAAAGTCGATGCGCAGATTCCGCACCTCGAGTAACGGCGCCTGCGAAGGCGCGATCGACATCGCTGCGGCCGTGGTCATGGGCATCGCACGGCCGCCGCGGGAACACGTTTGACTAGGCAATACAGCCGGCAATCGGCTCTACATAGTCCACTTCAGGCACGAAGTCCTGATCGAGCGCGTTTTTCTTGACAGCCTTCAGGTAGTAGCGAGTGCATGGCTTGACGTCCAGCGTCAGCGTGCGCGTCTCGCCGTACGCGAAGCCTGACGCCGGAGGTCCCTGCACACGGATCACCTTGCGGCCCGGATCGACCATCACCGGGTTACGTGTATCGCTGCGACCATCGACATCGAGCACGATCACCGAGTAGTCGTGATAATCCGTCTTGAAATAACGATTACCGTCGATGTAGGAGAACGGCGTCGTCGTACAGCCGGCCAGCGCGAATAATGCAACCGCAGTTGCGAGTCTAGTTTTCATAACACCTCCACAAAGACTTTCTACCTCAGCTTGGGGTTGAGTGCGTCACGCAACCAATCCCCCAGCAGATTGACGGAAAGTACGAGCAACACAAGGGCAAGTCCGGGGAATATTGTGATCCACCACTCGCCGGAAAACAAAAATTCATTACCGATGCGAATCAACGTGCCTAACGAAGGGGTCGTCGGTGGGACGCCAACGCCCAGGAAAGACAGCGTCGCCTCAGTAATGATCGCGGTGGCAATGTGCACCGTCGCTAGCACCAGCACCGGCCCCATCACGTTCGGCAGTACGTGACGCGCCATGATTGCAAGTGGCGACACGCCGATCACGCGCGCTGCCTGCACATACTCCTTGTTTTTCTCAACCAACGTAGAGCCGCGCACGGTACGCGCGTACTGCACCCAGCCCGACAGAGCAATCGCAAGAATCAACACGCCAAACGCGAGCCCGCTATGTGCATCGCGCGGCAGCGCTGCACGCGCGACGCCGTCGATCAGAAGTGCGGTCAGGATCGCCGGAAACGACAGCATCACGTCGCACACACGCATGATGAAAGCGTCGAGCCGGCCGCCGACGTAACCAGACAGCAGTCCCAAACCGACACCCAGGACGACGGATAACGCGACCGAGGCTAGCCCGATCGCAAGGGAGACCTGCATGCCGAACAGGATTGCGGAAAAAATATCGCGTCCCTGATCGTCGGTGCCAAGCCAGAAATTCGGGTTGCTGCCGGTTTCCCACATCGGCGGCAGCGACGCATCGAGCAGATTGATCGTGGCGAGATCAAAGGGGTTGTAAGGTGCGACCCAGCGCGCAAACACCGCTGAGAAAATCAGCACGAACGCGACGACCGCCGCGGTTATGGCCACCGGTGAGTTCCGGAAGCTGTAGGCAATGTCGCTGTCCCACAGACGCCCGGCGGCGTTCGCCGTCGGCAGCACCGATCCCTGATCGGTGACGACGGGGACCCCGCCGTCAGCGGCTACTGCGTCGGTGTCCATTTCGATCTGCTATTCGCAGCTACCGGCCTACGGCTGCTTGATCGAGACCCACTTTAGAAACATATAGTTGTCCGCCAATTGGACGAGATCAACGTTGCGTTTCATCGCCCACGCCAATGCCTGCTGGTGCAGCGGAATGTGGCCGACGTCGTCCTGATGGATCTTCATCGCTTCGGCGATCATCGCGTTGCGCTTTTTAATGTCGGTCTCGGTCGCAATCGCCTTTGTCAACTGATCGATCTTCGGGTTGCTGTAACTGCCCAGATTGAATTGACCCTGCCCACCCTCGCCAGGAGTGGCCATCAGCGCAAAAAGCGGATTGTGCGAATCGTAGCTGCCGGGCGTCCAGCCCAGCAGATAAAACGACGTGTTACGCGACAGGATCTTCGGAAAATATGAGCCCTTCGTTTCCGCGACCAGGTTCACCTTAACTCCGACTTTCGCCAGCATCGCGGCCACTGCCTTGCAGATCTCTTCATCGTTGACGTAACGATCATTCGGACAGTTCATGCCGACCTCGAAGCCCTGCGGATAGCCCGCCTCCGCGAGCAGCTTCTTCGATGCTTCTACGTCAAATGGAAGCCGCTTATTTAACTCGGGCACGAAGCCGTTGATTCCAGGCGCAATCATCAGTCCCGTGGGCGCCGATGCGCCGCGCATCACGGTTTTCTGAATCGCGTTGATGTCGATCGCCTGATAGAACGCCTGCCGCACCCGCTTGTCCTTGAACGGATTCTTGCCCTTGACACTTGACTGCAGCAGTTCGTTGCGCGACTGATCCATGCCAAGAAAGATCGTGCGCAGCTCGGGCGCCTGCATCACCTTAAGGTTCTTGTCAGCCGAGATACGAGCGATGTCCTGAACCGGTACCGGTTCCATCATGTCGATCTCGCCCGACAGCAGTGCGGCCACACGCGTCGAGTTGTTGCCGATTGGCGTGAAGATCACGTCCTGTACGTTGCCTTCGATCTTGCCCCAGTAGGCAGCGTTGCGTTGCAGTGTCGTACGAATATTCGGATCGCGCGATCGCAGCCGATACGGGCCGGTGCCATTGGCCTGGAACGACGCAGTGTTCTCGGTGCCCTTACGTTTATCTACAGGCTGCGTTGCTTTGTTTTTCTCACACCACGCCTTGGACATGATGTACCAGTTGGTGATCACGTCCGGCAAAATCGGAAACGGCTCGGTGGTGATGATGTCGATCGTGTGATCGTCAAGCTTGCGGATCTCCTTGATCTGGCCGACGTAGGTCTTGACGTCGGAGCCTTCGCCTTTGCCACGGTTGTACGAGAAGATCACGTCATCGGCGGTAAAAGGCGTGCCATCGTGAAAGAGCACTCCCTTGCGCAGATTGAAGCGCCATACGGTCGGCGCAGTCTGCTTCCAGTCGGTGGCGAGCAGCGGTACCACCTCGAGTTTCTTGCCGCGCCCGATCAGCGGTTCATAAATGTTCCCAGTAAATGCCAGCTGGAACGATTCATTCAAGGAATGCGGGTCCATCGAAAGCGCATCGCCCTGGTTGGCAAATTTGAACGTCTGCGCCGGTGCCACGAACGTTGCGAGCGCGAGCGCCGCCCCGACAGCGGCAATTTTGATCTGCGGGTGCAATGTCTTCATGGGACTCCTCGGGTGATCAATGCTCTGAAAGGGGCATTCTGCGCTCAGCGAGTGCCGAAAAGAACGCAGCACCGAGCGGAATGACTGCATCGTTGAAATCATATCGACTGTTGTGCAGGAAACAATTCGAAGGACCACCACCCTGCCCCAGGCGCAGATAGCACCCAGGCTTTGCCTGCAGCATGAATGAGAAATCCTCGGCACCCATGCTCGGCGCGAGATTGCGGATAACGTTGTCTTCGCCGACCAGCTCCGCCGCCACGTCGGCCGCAAATCGCGCTTGCAGGAGATGGTTAATCGTGGCTGGGTAAATGCGCTCGTAAACGACCGTTGCTTCGGCGCCGAAGGCGCGCGCCGTCGCCTCAACCAGCTCAGTAATCCGACGCTCCACCAGCTCCTGTGTATCGATCTTGGACGTGCGCACGGTACCAATCAGCTTTGCTTCGCGCGGCACCACCGAGAACGCGCCTGGACTGCCCGCATGCATCGAACATAAACTCAGCACTGCGTTATCGAGCGGTGCGACGTTGCGCGACACGATCGTTTGCGCGGCGGTGATGATGTGTGCGGCGACGACGACCGGATCTACCGTCAAGTGCGGGTGCGCGCCATGCCCGCCCTTGCCGCAAATCGTGATCTCGACGCGATCCGCTGACGACATCATCGGGCCGTAATTCAGACCGATCTGGCCGGCCGGCAGCGGCGGCCAGTTGTGCATCGCATAGACCTCGTCGGCGGGAAACCGGTCGAAAAGACCGTCGTCGATCATTGCCTTGGCGCCCGCATACCCTTCCTCGCCAGGCTGGAAGACGAGATAGACCGTGCCATCGAACCTGCGTGTGCGCGCCAGATACTCGGCTGCTCCCACCAGCATTGTCGTGTGGCCGTCGTGGCCGCAACCATGCATCAGGCCAGGTTTGGTCGAGACGTGCGCAAACTCGTTTTCCTCCAACAGCGGCAATGCGTCCATGTCGGCACGCAACGCGATCGATCGGCCCGACGCGTTTTTTGCGCCTTTGATGACGCCGACGACACCGGTCTTGCCGACGCCGGTATGGACTTCGATGCCCAATTGACGCATGCGCTCGGCAACGAGCGCCGACGTCCGGTGCTCTTCGAAGCCGATTTCAGGATTCGCGTGCAGATCGCGCCGCAGCGCGGTCAGCCCCTCATGGTGCGGAAAAATCGCAGCCAGCGGTCCGCGTAGAGCCAGTCCCAGATAGGTTCCCATTCAGGGCCTGCCCGGTCGCCCGCAGGGCACTGAGCGCCCCCGCGGGAGGCAGTAAACGAAGTAAGCGTGGGGATTAACCATTCTTCAATGTGCTGCGGCGGCGCGGTCGATGCGCAGTCGCGGATCTACGGCAAAGTACAGTAAATCAACGATCAGATTGATCAGCACGAATACCAATGCGATCAGACATAGATAGGCGGCCATCACGGGTATGTCGGCAAACTGCACTGACTGGATGAAAAGCAACCCCATGCCGGGCCATTGAAAAACTGTCTCGGTGACGATCGCGAAGGCAATAATCCCGCCCAGCTGCAAACCAGTGATCGTAATGACCGGAACCAGTGTGTTCTTCAGCGCGTGTCCGAAATGCACGGCACGATCGGTCAATCCGCGAGCACGCGCAAACTTGATGTAATCGGTGCGCAGCACCTCAAGCATTTCAGAGCGCACCAGCCGCATGATCAGCGTCAGCTGGAACAAACATAGCGTTATTGCGGGCAGGATCAAATGCTTCCAGCCGTTGGTGGTCAGTAGGCCGGTGCTCCACCATCCCAGCTGTACCGTATCGCCACGGCCATACGATGGCAGCACACCCAGCAGCACTGCAAAGACCAAGATCAGCAGAATGCCGATCAGAAACGTCGGCAGTGAGATGCCGACCAGGGATACTGCAAGCAGCAAGTGCGAGAACCACGAATCGCGGCGCAATGCTGTGTAAACACCCATCGGAATGCCAACCACGATCGCAATCAGCGCCGCGGCAAGCGCGAGTTCGAGCGTTGCCGGTAAACGTTCCTTGATCAGGGTGGAAACAGCGCGCCCCTGACGCAGGCTGATCCCGAAGTCGCCCTGCATCGCATTGCCGATGAAGTGCACGAATTGCACATAGAAAGGTTGATCGAGCCCTAAGTCCCTGCGCAACTGTGCACGATCCTCCGGCGTTGCATCCTGCCCTACCATCTGCGAGACCGGGTCGCCCACGTATTGAAAGAGCAGGAAGGCAATCAGCGCCACCACCAGCATGACGAGAATCGCCTGAAGCAGGCGGCGAACAATAAAAGCGGCCATGGCCCGATACGAAATAACCGGGCACCTTGGTCAACTTACCCTGGCCCGGCCTCATCGATAAGAAATATACACAGATGCAGTGAGGCACTGACACGCGAGGCAGCGAGGCGGCGTGTTGGCTGGCTCTGCGTGCGAACCTGAAGCGGCTCGACTCAAAGAACGCTTCCGATTAGGCTCGCGCGGTCACATAGTTCCTCATGCTCCGCTTTCTTCTGACCCGCGTCTCGCTGCTGGTGCCGACCTTTTTCGGCATGACACTGCTCGCGTTCTTTTTGATCCGCCTCGTACCGGGCGATCCAATCGAGACGATGGCAGGCGAGCGCGGGATCGACAAGGCGCGCCATGAGCTACTGCTGAAGGAGTACGGACTCGATCGGCCCGTCATCGTGCAATACGGCATTTACATCGGGCGCGTGCTGTCGGGCAACCTTGGCAAATCGATGATCACGCAGGAGCCGGTGCTGAAGGAATTTTTCACGCTCTTTCCGGCGACCATCGAGCTCGCGAGCTTTGCCATTCTGTTCGCACTGCTTGTCGGCATCCCGGCGGGCATGCTGGCCGCGGTGCGGCGCAATTCAATTTTCGACCACGGCGTCATGGGCGTGTCACTCACTGGCTATTCGATGCCGATTTTCTGGTGGGGCTTGCTTCTGATCTTGCTGTTCTCGGTGCAGCTGGGGTTGACGCCGGTATCCGGGCGGCTCGATGTCAAATACTTCATCGAGCCGAAGACCGGATTTCTGCTTGTCGATTCACTGCTTGCCAAAGATTTCGGTGCGTTCCGCTCCGCGGCGCTTCATCTTGTTCTGCCGATGATCGTGCTCGGCACAGTGCCGCTCGCAGTGATCGCGCGGATGACACGGTCTTCGATGCTTGAAGTGATGGGCGAGGATTACATCCGTACTGCCCGCGCCAAGGGTCTCGCGCCGCTGCGCGTGATCGCGCTGCACGCATTCCGCAATGCGTTGATCCCGGTGATCACCGTGATCGGACTGCAGGTCGGCGTGCTGTTTACCGGCGCGATCCTGACCGAAACGATCTTCTCATGGCCGGGCGTTGGCAAGTGGCTGATCGAAGCCATTAACCGACGTGACTATCCGGTGCTGCAAGGCGGTCTGCTGATGCTTGGTCTGATGGTGATGATGGTCAATTTGCTTGTCGACATCGCCTATGGGTTTATCAACCCGCGCATCCGGCATTCCAGATGAGCAGCGATCCGATCGTCAGCGCGACGTTGACCGACACCGACCTTGCATCGCTTTCGGGTCTTGGTACCCCAGCGGCGCAGCCGACACCCCTGCGAGAATTCTGGCGCCACTTTTCAGCCAACGCCGGCGCCGTTGCCGGCCTGGCGATCGTGATCGTGGTGCTGTTGATCGCCGTATTCGCCGGTGTTCTGGCGCCGCACTCTCCGATCGCGATCGACAACGCCGCCTATCTGAAGCCTCCAGCGTGGCAAAGCGGCGGCTCATGGACTTACCCGCTAGGAACAGATGCGATCGGACGCGACATCCTTTCGCGACTGATGTACGGGGCGCGGCTGTCACTTTCGATCGGAGTCGCGGTCGTCGCGTTGTCGGTTGTCGTCGGTACTTGCCTCGGCATGGCGGCCGCATTTTTTCGCGGCGTGACAGAGATCGCGATCATGCGGCTAATGGACGTACTGCTGAGTCTGCCGAGCCTGCTGCTTGCGATCGTGATCGTTGCGATTCTCGGCCCGGGCCTGATGAACGCAATGCTGGCGGTGGCGGTCGTTGTGTTGCCGCATTACGTGCGAACGGCGCGCGCGGCCGCGCTGACCGAACTGTCGCGCGACTACGTCACCGCGGCGCGTATGGTCGGTGCAAGCGACCTGCGACTGATGTTCCGCGAAGTGCTGCCCAATTGCCTGGCGCCGCTGATCGTTCAGGCATCGCTTGGCGTGTCCACCGCGATCCTGGATGCAGCAGCGCTGGGTTTTCTTGGCCTTGGCGCACAGCCACCGTCGCCCGAGTGGGGAACGATGCTGGCCGATGCGCGCGAGTTCGTGTTGCGCGCATGGTGGGTCGTGACCTTCCCTGGCCTGGTGATTCTGGTCACCGTGCTGGCCTTTAACCTGCTCGGCGACGGGTTGCGTGACGCGCTCGATCCAAAGCTGAAGCGATGACCATGACGGTTCCACGCCTACTGCGTTCGCTGGCCTCCGCGCGGGCGCAGGCCTTCCTTAGCGCGGCCCGACGAGAGGCCTGATGTCCTTGCTCGAAATCGAATCGTTGCAAGTCGAGTTTCCGATCGGCCCAAGCGTGCTGCGCGCGGTCGACGGCGTCAGCCTCTCGGTGGAGGAAGGTGAAGTACTTGGCATCGTCGGCGAGTCGGGCTCGGGCAAGAGCGTGACGATGCTCGCACTGATGGGCTTGATCCCGTACCCGGGACGCGTCCGCGCAAAGCGAATGAACTTTGGCGGGCGCGATCTG
>DATEOP010000030.1:0-12214 GCA_035274065.1 Burkholderiaceae bacterium | reverse complement strand
GCGTTGCCCCGATGAGCGCTCGAATCCCGACTGAGGAAAGGGATTGAACGGAATCAGGTTGAGTTTGCACGGTACATCCGCAACCAGGGCCACAAGCTCTGCGGCGTGCCGCTCACCGTCGTTGATACCGTCCAGCATCACATACTCGAAGGTGATGAAATCCCGCGGCGCGGCGTTTAGATAGCGGCGGCATGCCGAGAGCAGCTCTCGCAACGGATACTTCTTGTTCAGTGGTACCAGCGTGTCCCGCAGCGCGTCGTTCGGCGCATGCAGCGACACAGCGAGCGCGACCGGACAATCCTGCGCAAGACGATCCATCAACGGCACCATGCCCGAGGTCGAAACGGTCACGCGTCGACGCGACAAGCCATAGGCGTCATCGTCAAGCATCAACCGCAGCGCCGGCAGTACGGCGTCGTAATTCTGCAGCGGCTCGCCCATGCCCATCAGCACGACGTTGGAAACGATGCGCGTCCGCGAGTTGCCATCCGACTGTATTGCCGGGCACGCGGCGCCCCGCTCCCCTGAATGTTCAACCATCCATAGCTGGCCGATGATTTCAGCCGTCGTCAGATTGCGGTTGAAACCCTGACGGCCCGTCGAACAGAATGCGCAATTGACTGCACATCCCGCTTGCGTCGAGATGCATAGCGTGCCGCGATCGTCTTCCGGGATGAAGACGGCTTCTACCGCATTGCCGAGCCCAACATCGAGCAACCACTTGCGTGTGCCGTCGGCCGCAACGATATCGCTCAGCACGGTCGGAAAGCTGATATGCGCCTGTGCCGACAACTTCGCGCGGAACGACTTGGCCAGATCTGACATGGCGTCAAAATCGCGCGCCCCGCGCCGGTGAATCCATCGCATCAATTGCCGCGCTCGGAACGGCTTTTCCTCGAGCGACTGCGCGTATGCCCCGAGCCCAGCGGCGTCGAAATCGAGCAGATTGACGAGTGGCATCCGGGGCCGTTACCGTGAATAGAGATTCATCTGCGCGAAAAAATATTCGATCTCGACTTTGGCCGTCGCCGTGCTGTCCGACCCATGCACCGCATTGGCATCGATGCTGTCGGCAAAGTCGGCTCGGATCGTTCCGGCCGCAGCCTTCTTGGGATCGGTCGCACCCATCAACTCGCGGTTCTTCGCGATCGCATTGTCGCCTTCGAGCACCTGCACCATCACCGGTCCCGACGCCATGAATGTCACCAGGTCCTTAAAAAACGGGCGCTCGCGGTGCACTGCGTAGAACCCCTCCGCTTCGGCGCGAGATAGCGACACCATTTTCGCTGCAATCACTTTCAGACCGCTTTCCTCGAAGCGAGAATAAATGCGCCCGATGACGTCTTTCGCGACGGCATCTGGTTTGATGATCGACAATGTCCGTTCCACCGCCATCCGCTGACCTTTTTCCCCTCTTTGTTGCGATTTTTATTGCGCCTTTTTGCTTGCTATCCAACAAACAAAAAGCTCGACAAATGAAAGACTTGCGGTGCTCTAGTTAGCGCGAAATGTTAACACGCAAGCTGCTGGTTGGTGGGGTACCCGGCACCGGCTAGAGCCCAGTTTCAAGAACGGCGACCGACTCGACGTGCGAGGTGTGCGGGAACATGTTGACAACCCCCGCTGCACGAAACCTCCATCCACCACGGCCCACCATAATTCCGCAGTCACGCGCAAGCGTTGCGACATTGCACGAAACGTAAACCACACGCGACGGTTTCGCAGAATCGCTGCCCACCGCGGCGAGGACCTGCGCGATGGACAGCGCGCCCTCGCGCGGTGGATCGATCAGCACTTTGTCAACGCTCCCATACCGTGTGCCCAGTGCGTGCCAGTCTTCCAGCGTGAAATCGAACAGGTTGCGGGCCTCGAATTGTGTGCGATCGGCGACACCGTTACTGTGGGCAGCGTCGCGCGCCCGCGCGACCAGCGATGTGCTGCCTTCAAACCCGATTACTGTTTTTCCGAGCGTGGCGAGAGGCAAGGTGAAGTTGCCGAGTCCGCAGAAGAAATCGGCGATGACGTCTTCCGGCTGCGGCGCGAGCATTCGCACCACGCGCGAGACCAGCACCTCGTTGACGCGATGGTTGACCTGCGTAAATTCGGTTGGAGAAAATGGCAGCGTGATATTGAACTCTGCAAGCCGCAGCTGCAGTCGTTGCGCCTGGTCGCTATCTAGCGGAACTGCCGAATCCGGGCCGGCGGGTTGCAGCCAGATGGCGACTGCATGTGCGGCGCCGAATTCGCGCAGCAACCTACGATCTTCCAGCGTCGGCGGCTGCAGCACGCGAAACACCAGCACTACCTCCGTGCGGTCGGTCACCGAGACTGCAAGTTCGATCTGCGGTAACCGGCTGCGCAGCGTTAATGCGGACACGAGGTCGCGCAATGGCAGCAACAGGTCGCTGACCTTCTTCGGGAGAACTTCGCATTGACGGATGTCGGCGACGTAGCTGCTGGCCCGCTCGTGAAAGCCCACCAGAACGCCGCCCTTTTTCTCGACGTGACGCACCGCCATGCGGGCCCGATGCCGATAGCGCCACCCCGGCCCTTCGATTGGGCGCAGCATCATCTCCGGTCGCACTCTTCCAACGTGCCACAACGTGTCTTCCAGCACGCGCTGCTTTAGCGTGACCTGTGCACGCGCGTCGATATGCTGCATCGAGCAACCGCCGCACGCACCGACGTGCAAGCCGGCATGCGGACAGCGCGGCACCACGCGCATAGCAGCCTCACGCTCGATCGACACTGCGCGGCCCATTTCGTAGCGTGCTTTTTGCCGGTGCCGCTCGTACACGACGCGCTCGCCGGGCAGCGCGCCCTCGATGAAGACGGCCTTGCCTTCTCGATGGGCAACGCCGCGGCCTTCCTGGTCGAGCGACTCGATTTCGACTTCGAAGCGTTCGCCACTCACTACTGAAGAACCGCGGGCGGCCACGCATCGAGGTACTCACGCCAGTGAGATGCGGGCAGCCGTTGCAGCGAGTCGCGCACGAGCGCCTCTTCGGCGGCGTGTTGCGCGCCGTCGAGCACGCCCCGCATCTTCTGAAAGCGGTTGAACAACAGGTACGTATTGACGACGTCGGTCTCGCAATAGCTTCTTATCTGCTCGATCTGACCGTCGCGGTACGCCTGCCATACCTGGCTGCCGTCCATTCCGAGCTTGCCCGGATAGCCCGCAAGCTTGGACAACACGTCCAGTGGTGCGCTTGCACGCGACTGATACATCGACAGCACATCCATCAAGTCGATATGGCGCGTGTGATAGCGGCCGATGTAATTGTTGTAGCGAAATTCGGGATCATCTGCACCGAGCTCCCAGTAACGTTGTGCTGAAACACCGGCTAGAAGACCTCGATAGTGGAGCACCGGAAGATCGAAACAACTCCCATTCCAACTCACCATCTGTGGTGTATGTCGGTCGATCATTCCAAAGAAACTCTGAATCAGCGCGGCCTCGGGATCTCCGGCCGCGCCGATCGAGCCAACCCTGAATCCGGCGTCGTTGCGTAGCACGCACGAGATCGCAACGATTCGTTGCAGATACAGCGGCAGGAAATCGCCACCGCCGCCTTTTCCCCGTCGCTCTTCGAATGCACATTCGGCGACTTCCGCATCGGCAAAGTCGCGCCATTCGGCACGTAGACGCCGGAGTCCCGCGACGTCGGGAACCGTCTCGATATCGAACACCAGAACCGGCGTCACTATTGTCTGACTATCGTGCAGGCAGATACTTCAGTGGATCGACCGGTTTGCCCTGATGACGAATTTCGAAGTGCAGTTTCGGACGGTCTGCGTCGGAGCGCCCGAGTTCGGCGATCGCTTGCCCTCGCTTCACTGATTGCTTTTCGGCCACCAACACTTTGCGGTTGTGTGCATACGCCGTGATGAAGTCATCGGTATGGCGCACGATCACCAGATTGCCGTAGCCGCGAACCGCGCTGCCAACGTAGACAACTTCACCATCGGCTGCGGCCTGCACTGGCGCGCCTTCGTTGCCTGCAATATCGATCCCCTTGTTGCGCGGATCATCGAACGTTTCGATGACCTTACCGGGGGTCGGCCACATCCAGGGCAGCGTTGCTGATGGTGGACGCGATGGCTCGGGCACCGGGGCTACGGGTGCGGACGGAACCACTGGCGGTGTCACCGGGTTAGCGGGAGGCAACGCAGTCGGAGGCGGGACCGCGGGTGGCAGCGCGCCCGGCACACCGGGCGTCGGGACACCTGATGGAGGCAGCGGGCGCACCTCCGCCTGGCCGCTACCGGTAATCGGACTGACGGTCGCCACACTCGGCGGTGGCGTGACCTGCAGTGTCTGTCCAGCAATCAGCGCATCTGATTCGGAAACACCGTTCCAGCGCGCGAGATCCTTGGGATCGACGCCGAACGCCGCTGCGACGTTCTGAACCGTATCGCCACGCTGCGCAACATAGATTCCATCCTTGGCAGTGCGAGCAACGGTCGGCACCGCGGCAGGGGCGGTTGCGATGGCGGCGCCGCGTCCCGAGCGATCGACCACCGGCGCTGGCCGCTGACTGGAACAACCAACGACGGCCAGCAAAGCCATCAACACACACCTTTGGACAATCGACCTGCTCTCCATCCGAATCCTCAGGCGATGCCGCCTCGCAATGGGACGAAGCGTACCGGCTCTTTGCGGCTTTTTTGCACGCCTCCGTTTGCATCCTTGATCGCGATCGTCAATTGCTGATTCCAGGTGCCCAATGGCGCCACGATGCGTCCTCCAACCTTTAACTGATCAATCCACGCGCGAGGAATTTCGTCACCAGCGGCCGCTGCGACGACACATTCGTACGGCGCAGCAGCCGAAACGCCGAATGCACCGTCGCCAAGTATCAGGCGCACATTGGACAAGCGCAGGGGTCGCAGGTTTTCGCGCGCCTTCTCATGCAACGCGCGCAGCCGCTCAACGCTGACGACTTCCCCAAACAGCTGCGCTAGAACTGCGGCGGCGTAACCGCACCCAGTGCCGATTTCGAGAACGCGCGCTGAGCGCGCGTCCGGCAGATCCTCGAGCGCTAGCTCTGCAGTACGAGCCACAATGTAGGGCTGCGAAATCGTCTGCCCATGCCCGATCGGCAGAGCGGTATCTTCATACGCACGGCTGGCCAGTGCTTCGTCGACGAATACATGCCGTGGCACGGTACGCAACGCCTCGAGAACACGCGCGTCCCGAACGCCGAGCTCGCGAACGCGCTCGACCATGCGATCGCGCACGCGTGCCGACACGAGCCCGCTGGGATTCTGATCGTCGGTCCCGCCGTTGAGGTGCGAACGCGTCATCAATACGGTCAATTGGCGAGCCAGTCGCTGACGCTTTTTAGCTGCTCGTTATGTGTGAGGTCGATCTGCAGTGGCGTGACCGACACATAGCCTGACGCCGTTGCATGAAAATCCGTTCCTGGGCCGCCTTCGCGCGCGGGACCTGCTGCGCCTATCCAGTAAATCGGTTCCCCGCGAGGGTCCATCATGCGCACTACGGGCTCCGACGGATGACGCTTGCCCAGCTTGGTCCCGACGATACCTCTGATCTGGTCGTACGGCAGACTCGGCACGTTGACGTTCAATAGGAATGGCTTCGCTATCGGTCTGTTGATATAGCGCTGGACGAGTTTGCGTGCGACCTCTGCTGCGGCATCGAGATGCTCGAAGCCGCGGTTAAGCAGCGAAAACGCGATCGCAGGAATGCCAAACAGATACCCTTCCATCGCCGCGGCAACAGTGCCGGAATAAATGGTGTCGTCGCCCATGTTCTGACCGTTGTTGATACCGGAGACAATGAGGTCCGGCATCTGATCAAGCAGCCCCGTCAATGCAATGTGCACGCAATCACTGGGCGTTCCGTTGATGAACGTAAACCCGTTTGCAGCGCGGCTGATTGTCAGCGGCCGATGCAACGTTAGAGAGTTGCTTGCGCCGCTGCTGTTTTGCTCTGGCGCCACGACCGTGACGTCGCCCAGCGGCCGCATCGCTGCGGCCAGGGCCGCCAGGCCCGGCGAGAGGTAACCGTCATCGTTGGATACGAGAATTCGCATCAGCCAAAAAAAGTAGCCGGTGTGTGCGCAAGCACATACCGGCTTTCCTGAACACGTTCTGGTCGGGGCGGCGGGATTCGAACTCGCGACCCCTTGCACCCCATGCAAGTGCGCTACCAGGCTGCGCTACGCCCCGAAGCGGCGCAGTATATCCGCTCGCGTTTATCGGGTACTGCGAAGTAGCTTTCGGATTGCCGCGAGTTCTGTCTGGAGTGCGCCAAGATCGATTGTCTTAACGTGCTTACCGTCGCCGTTCACGGCCGCTGAGTCGTTTGCAGCAACTCTGCCGGCTCGCGGAGACGCGCGCTCGCTTTGATCTGGATCATCGAGACGATTACGAGCGCCGCTGATCGTGAAGCCTTGCTCATAAAGCAGCTCTCTGATCTTGCGGATCAGCAAAACCTCGTGATGCTGGTAGTAGCGGCGATTGCCGCGCCGCTTGACGGGGCGCAGCTGCGTGAATTCCTGCTCCCAGTAACGAAGCACGTGCGGCTTGACGCCGCACAAGTCGCTCACCTCACCAATCGTGAAATAACGCTTGGCTGGAATCGATGGCAGCGGAATCGGAGCTTCGTGGCGCTGCATAGGTCAAGCGCAGAGAGATCTAGCCTGGGACGATCTGTGCAAAGACGCGGTCAATGCACGTCAGCCGCTGCCGCAACAGCAGCCTTCAGCTTCTGACTGGCGTGAAAAGTCACGACACGGCGGGCAGTTATCGCAATCTCTTCACCTGTTTTCGGGTTTCGTCCCGGACGCTGTGGCTTATCGCGCAACTGAAAATTGCCGAAGCCGGACAATTTCACCGATTCACCCCGCTCGAGCGCCTGCCGAATCTCGTCGAAGAATCCGTCAACCATGTCCTTCGCTTCGCGCTTGTTCAATCCAAGCCGATCGAACAGTGCTTCAGCAAGCTCCGCCTTGGTCATTGTCTTTGCCGTGCGATCTGAGGAGTGCATTGCACCCGCGGCGCGCGGTAAGTCGGGAAATTTAAAGTCGGCTGTGGGCATCTGTGAGTCGGACCGGGCTGTAGACGTGCTTGCTTTACTGGCGCAGGCGCGCCGCAAAGCGTTGCTTCAGCACCTCAAGTATTACTTCAACTGCAGCGTCGGCATCGGCGTCGGTGACAGGACGCTCAGTATCTTGTAGAACCAACCGGAACGCAAGACTTTTCTCGTTAATTAACAACACGTTAGCACTCGCTTCCGCGACTTTGCTTGAATTAGGCGGGAGACGGTAAACATCGAACACCTGAAACTCGCGCAGCGCCGAGAGACGACGCTCCGAAGTCGACAGTGCAGTCACGGCGTCGACCATCGCGCCCGCAACTACGGAGTCAGCTACCGTGACTGAAATATCGCGCCGGACGGGCTGAAATCGCGGCAAGTCGCGATACCGCGGCAGAACTCGCGCTAGCAGCGGTTCGAGATCAATCTCGCAAACCACAGCCGCCTTCGGTAATTGGTACTCCTGCTGCAAACGGGGGTGAAGCTGCCCGATGATTCCGACCTGCCGCCCTTCGATCTCGATCGAGGCGCTACGACCCGGATGCAGTGCCGGATGCGGTTTGGCGATGAAGGACGCGGCGGGCAGTAGCGACTCGATATCTCCTTTGATGTCGAAAAAATCGCTGTCTCGAGCCGGGACAGCCCATTGCTCATCATCGGTCGGACCGTATGCCAGCGCTGCGAGCCGGTTCGGTTGATTCACGCCCGCGACTTGCAGCGGTCCATCGGCCTGTTCCGGTGCTCGGCGATAGACGCGACCAATTTCGAATACCCGCACGCGCTCCGCCTTGCGATTGAGGTTGTACGAAAGCGCGCTGACCAGGCCGCCGAGTAACGTGCTTCGCATGACGGACATATGGGCTGCGATCGGATTTAGCACCGCAATCGGATTTTCATTGCCTGCGAAATCGCGTTCCGATTGCGGATCGACGAACGAATAATTGATCAACTCGGTGTAGCCCGCCAGCGAGAGCGCGCGACGTATGTCGTGCGGACTGCGTCGCTCTTCCAGCTCGGCGCGCATCGTCGCCTGTGTGCGCGGGGGGTGCGCCGGGATGCTCTCGTAGCCAATCAAACGGGCTACTTCGCCAATCAGGTCCTCTTCGATCTCCAGATCGAAGCGGAAACTCGGCGGCGTGACGACGAACGTCTCACCGTCTTGCCGAAAGTTAAAGCCGATTCGACCAAACGCTCTTGCGACTGCACCGGCATCGATTGCCATCCCCAGCACGCGGCGGCAACGCTCGACTCGCATGTGGATCGGGTTGCGTTGCGGCAGCGCGAGCGTTTGATCGTCCACCGGCCCCGGCTGTCCACCGCAGATATCAACAATCAAACGCGTGAGGTACTCGATGTGTTCTACGTTCGTCGCAAAGTCGACACCCCGCTCGAAACGGTGTGCGGCATCTGTTGAAAAGTTATAGCGTCGGGAACGCCCACGAATCGCATCTGGCCACCAGAACGCTGCCTCAACATAGACGTTTCGGGTATCAAGCGACACGGCGCTGCGCGCACCGCCCATGATCCCTGCTAGTGCCTCTACGCCGGCCGCATCGGCAATCACGCCGACATTGGAATCGACCTCGACCGTTTGCTCGTTCAGCAACTGAACACGCTCGCCTGCGCGGCCCCAACGCACGGTCAAACCGCCCTGCACTTTGTCAAGATCGAACACATGTGTCGGGCGGCCTAACTCGAGCATCACGTAGTTCGAAATGTCGACCAATGCACTGATCGGGCGTTGCCCACTACGCTCGAGCCTCTGCTTCATCCAGCCCGGTGTCTCGGCGCGCGCATTCACGCCTCGAATGACGCGGCCCGAGAAGCGCCCGCATAGCTCGGCTGCTTCGATCGTTACTGGCAAGCGATCGGCTATCGCAGGCGTAACAGAACGTATGCTTGGAAGTGCCAACGGCGCTTCTGCGAGGGCGGCGACCTCACGCGCTACACCCACCACACTCAAACAATCCGCGCGATCAGGCGTCAGTTTGATCGTCAGCGTGTGATCGTCGAGCGCAAGGTACTCGCGCAGATCGGCACCCAGCGGCGCGTCGACATCGAGCAGCAACAATCCGGAGTGATCTTCGGTAAGCCCAAGTTCGCGGGCTGAGCACAACATCCCCTGCGACTGCACGCCGCGTAAGGTCGTCGCGCCAATCTCCGCGCCGCCCGGCAGCACCGCGCCTACCAGGGCGCACGGTGCCTTGACTCCCTGCGCAACATTCGGAGCACCACATACGATCGATAGGATTTCGCCCGCGCCCACTTCGACGTCGCATATCGTCAGCTTGTCAGCGTTTGGATGCGGAACGACGCGCGTGACTTCGCCGACCACCACGCCCGAAAAGGGCGGTGCCACTGGCGCCGCGCTCTCGACCTCAAGGCCCGCCATCGTCAATCGCGAAGCAAGTTCCTCGCTCGAATACGGAGGATTCGCGAAGCTGCGCAACCACTGTTCTGAAAATTGCATCGCTAAGCGAACTGCTTCAGGAAGCGCAAATCGCCCTCAAAAAACATGCGCAGATCGTCGACACCATAGCGAAGCATCGCCAGCCTCTCGAGGCCCGATCCGAACGCGAAGCCGATCGTCTTGTCGGGATCAAAGCCAAAGTTGCGCACAACGGTGGGATGCACCTGACCCGATCCGGAAATTTCTAGCCAGCGCCCTTTTCGCGGGCCGCTGGTGAACATCATGTCGATCTCGGCAGACGGCTCGGTAAATGGAAAGTACGAGGGGCGAAAACGCACTTCGAGCTCATCGGTTTCGAAAAAGCAATGCAGGAAATTCGTATACACCGCTTTCAGGTCGGCAAAACTGATGTTTTCGTCGAGCCATAAGCCTTCGACTTGATGAAACATCGGCGAGTGTGTCGCGTCGTTATCGACCCGATAACAACGCCCGATCGCAATCACCTTGATTGGAGGCTGATGCATGCGCGCGTAGCGCACCTGCATCGGGCTGGTATGAGGGCGCAGCACCATCGGGCGGCCATCGGCGTCGATCACATCGACGTAGAACGTGTCCTGCATCGAGCGCGCCGGATGATTTTCCGGGCTATTCAGCGCGCCGAAGCTGTACCAGTCGGTTTCGATCTCGGGACCTTCGGCAATATCGAAGCCGATCGATCGGAAGATTTCTTCGATGCGCATCCAGGTGCGCGCGATCGGATGAGCCGCGCCAGGACTGCGTGCGCGTCCCGGCAACGAGACATCTATCGCCTCGGCGGCGAGCTGCTCGTTGAGCCGCAGATCGGCGAGCGCTTGCCGCCGCTCCACAAGCAGCGCCTCGATGGCTTCTTTAGCGGCGTTGATTTCGGCGCCTGCTGTGCGCTTTTCCTCGGGCGTGAGCTTCGCTAACGCCTTCAGCCGCTCCGTAATCGCGCCGCTCTTGCCAAGATAACGCGCCTTCTCGTTTTCGAGTGCAGCGGGCTGCAACGCAGCGGCAAATGCAGCGCGCGCTTCGTCCACAAGTTGATTCAATTCAGTGTTCATTGATGCAAACAAAAAAACGGGGCCTCGCATTAGGCCCCGTTTCTTTGATCTTGTCTCTTTAGTGACGGGTCAAGCGATCGTGGCCTTTACCTTTTCGACGACCGCGGCAAAACCCGGCTTGTCGAGCACTGCCATATCGGCCAGTATCTTGCGATCAAGCCCGATCTCTGCTTTGGTCAGTCCATTCATGAATACGCTATAGGTCAGCCCGTGCTCGCGCACCGCGGCGTTGATCCGCGCAATCCATAACGCGCGAAATGTTCTTTTCTTGTTGCGGCGATCGCGGTAAGCGTATTGCCCCGCCTTCATCACCGCTTCTTTGGCAACGCGAAATACGTTCTTACGGCGACGAGTGAAGCCAGTGGCCTGCGCTAGAACTTTCTTATGCCGTGCACGCGCGGTCGTACCTCTTTTTACTCTTGGCATGATGGCCCCCTATGCGTACGGCAGCATGCGACGCACCGACTTCACGTCAGCTTCATGCATGTTGACCGCACCACGCAAATGACGCTTGTTCTTCGTCGTCCGCTTGGTCAGCAGATGCCGCTTGGCCGCTTGACCCCGCTTAATCGATCCGCTGGCGCGAACCTCGAAGCGCTTGGCGGCGCTCTTTTTAGTTTTCATCTTTGGCATAAAACTTCCTTCGTTTTTAGATGATTGCAGGCGCCCTAAAGGGACTTGAAAGCCTGATCTCACTTATGACTACTCACGGGCGCCGGTGCACAGCCCCGGCAACTTATTTTTTCTTCTTTGGCGCCATCACCATAACCATCTGGCGCCCTTCCAACCGCGGCATCGATTCCACGACTGCCATATTCGCCAATTCATCACGTACGCGTTCCAGCAGCTTGACGCCAAACTCCTGATGCGCCATCTCGCGTCCACGGAAGCGAAGCGTGATCTTGGCTTTATCGCCTTCTTCCAGGAAGCGGGTCAGGTTTCGCATCTTCGTCAGGTAATCGTTCTCGTCCGTCTGCGGGCGGAACTTGACTTCCTTGATCTGAATCTGCTTCTGCTTGAGCTTCGCCTCGTGCGACTTCTTTTGCTCCTGATACTTGAACTTGCCGTAGTCCATCAAGCGACAGACAGGTGGCACAGCCGTGGGAGCAATTTCCACCAGATCGACCTGAGCTTCTTCGGCCATGCGCAGCGCATCGGCCAACTTCACGACGCCTAGCGCCTCGCCTTCGATACCCGTCAGACGTATTTCCGGGGCACTGATTTCACCATTGATCCGGTGCGAACGTTCTTGAGCGATATTTACCTCTCCAAAAAAGTTAAAAACTAACCTGCGCTTGAAATATCACGCCGCTGCTCGACATCGAACTTCAGACGTTGCGCGAAGTCGGAAACAGAAATCACACCCAGGTCTGCACCGCCGCGCGCGCGAACAGAAACTGTGTTCGCTTGCTTCTCTTTGTCTCCGACCACAAGAATGTAGGGGATTTTCTGCAGGCTGAGGGCGCGAATCTTATAGTTGATCTTCTCATTGCGCAAATCGGATTCTGCCCTAAATCCTTGTTTTTGCAGCGTTTGCGCAACTTCCTCCGCATAGGCTGCCTGATGCTCGGAAATACAAGCGACGACCACTTGCACAGGAGCCAGCCAGGGCGGCATCGCACCCGCGTAGTTCTCGATCAGCATTCCGATAAAGCGCTC
>DATEOP010000029.1:0-3511 GCA_035274065.1 Burkholderiaceae bacterium | reverse complement strand
CATTGGCGAGCTCAATTCGCGATTCGCTGAAGCTGCGCAGCGCGACGATCGAAGCATCAATACGGCACGTGAGTTGGCGGCTCTTTCCGACCAGCGATTCGCAGCATTTACCGACTCATTGTCGGCGTTGGTCGGATCTGTGCAGATGCGCACGGTGGCTGATGCGCGCCGGGCGGACGACCTGAACCTGGTCGCGCGTTACGCACTGATTGCGTTTTCTGCAGTGACAATTGCGCTGGGCGTGCTGTCGATCCTGCTGACGCTACGCACGTTCCGCGAAAACCGCTCACTGCTCGGCAACATGCAACAACTTGCGCACGAAGACCCGCTGACCGGTGCAATCAATCGACGCGGGCTTGAAGATGCAATTCCGATCGAATTTTCGCGGGCACAGCGCGGTGAAGATCCGCTGACGCTCGTGATGCTTGATCTCGATCACTTCAAGCGCTACAACGACCGGCGCGGCCATCCGGCCGGCGATGCACTACTGCGGGGAGCGGCCCAAGCCTGGCGCAAACAACTTCGACCCACCGACATGCTGGTGCGTTATGGCGGCGAAGAATTCACGTTGGTACTGCCTCGCACCGACGCGGATCAGGCCGCACAATTGGTTGATCGCTTGCGCGCACTGGTTCCCGATCGGCAGACGTTTTCAGCGGGAATCGCCACTTGGGACGGAAGCGAGACGGCCACTGAAGTGCTTCAGAGGGCAGACCAGGCACTGTTGCAGGCGAAGAAAGCAGGTCGCAACCGAACGATGGTGGCTGGACGCGAGCCTCAGGTGACATTGCCATTTGATGATCGCGCAATTGCTGCGTGATGTCAGGCCAGCACATTCTGGTAGTCGAGGACGAACCGGCGATTGCGGACACGATCGTCTACGCGCTTAGCAGCGACGGCTTCGAGCCGCACTGGTGCGCTAACGGTGGAGCTGCGCTCGAAGCGGTGCGGGCCGGCACATTCGCACTTGCGGTGCTCGACGTCGGTTTGCCAGATATCAATGGATTTGAGCTGTTCAAGCAGCTGCAACAGATCGGCTCCGGTCTACCTGCGATCTTTCTGACTGCGCGCTCGAGTGAAATTGACAAGGTCGTTGGGCTCGAGCTCGGCGCCGACGACTATATTGCCAAGCCGTTTTCACCGCGCGAGCTGGTTGCTCGCGTGCGCACGGTGCTGCGGCGTGTCCAGCGTTCGGCACCGACGGCGGCAGTGCCCACGGCAGCAGGCGGCTTCGCGATCGATGACGAGCGCAAACTGATTCGCCTGCATGGCCGCGCGCTTGATCTGTCGCGTACCGAGTATCGCCTGCTTAAAGTGCTGATCGAGCGCCCGGGCCGCGTCTTTTCGCGCGACGAACTGATGGAGCGCGCGTGGGACGATCCGGCGTCGGCGTTTGATCGCACGGTCGATGCGCATGTAAAGGCGCTGCGCGCGAAGCTTCGCGAAGCCGCGCCGCGCGATGATCCGATCGTCACGCACAGAGGATTGGGATATTCGCTGCGAGAAGACTCCGCGTAACGACGCGCATATCAGGCGTGTCTAAGCGCACTCGCATCCTGGTAGGCATTGTCGCCGTCTACATCGGCGCAGTTGGATTCTTGCTCTACAGAATCAGCCTTGACATCGATCCGCGCTATCGCGAATCCGCCGAAGAATCGCTGGTCGATACGGCCAATGTACTGGCGACGCTGCTCGAGCGGCAGGCCTACAACGGGGTGATCCAGACAGACGAGCTCGAACGTACGCTGCAACATGTCGCGAAGCGTCCGCTCAACGCGAAAATATTTGCGATCGAAAAGAATGCGGTAGTGCTGCATGTCTACGTGACCGATGCCAATGGCATCGTTCTTTACGACTCCGCCGGCCGCGATATCGGCAAGGACTATCGCGAGTGGATTGATGTGCGGCGCACGTTAGCGGGCGAATACGGAGCGCGCACCACACTCGCTGACGCCGGCGATCCGTCGTCGGCGGTGATGTACGTCGGCGCGGCAATTCGCGAGCGCGCGTCACCGCAAGGCACCGAACAGATCGTTGGCATGTTGAGCGTTGGCAAGCCGGTGGCTGCTTTTTCTCCGTTCGTTGCCAATGCACGCCAAAATCTGTTGGTTGCGGGAGCGGTATCGGCGGGAGCTTTTGCGTTACTGCTGTTGATCGTTACCGTCTGGCTCGTGCGCCCATTCGGGCTCGTCACGGACCTATGGCGTGCTATGCGATCTAAGCGCGGCGGTGCCGGCCGCGTGTTGAACCCGTTTCGCGTCGCCTTCGCAGATATCCGCGATGCGTTGACGGGCAAGAGCTACGTTGAAGAATACGTCGCAACACTGACGCATGAAATAAAGAGCCCGTTGGCGGCGATCCGCGGCGCTGCCGAGCTACTACGCGAGCCACTGCCGGAAAACGCACGCGTGCGTTTTACGGACAACATTGAAGAGCAGGTCGCACGCGCGCAGGACATGGTCGACCGCATGCTCGAGCTAGCGAGCCTGGAGCGGCGTGCGATCGTGGCGCGGCACGAGCGGATAAGCGTTGCGGCCCTTGCCGACGCCGTGCGCGCCGAGCTGGCACCGGTCGCGGTGCAGCGCGGCGTTGAGCTGTTTATCGACGCCGACCCCAAGCTTGAAATCAGCGGCGATCGATTTCTATTGCAGCGTGCACTGTCTAACCTGGTCAGTAACGCGATCGACTTCGCGCCTGCAGAAACAGCCGTAACAGTCGACGCCGAGCAAGTGCGCGACCGGATCGAAATCACCGTCCGTGACCACGGCCCCGGCCTGCCCCCGTACGCGAGCGAGCGTGCATTTGAAAAATTCTTCTCGACGCCGCGTCCCAACGGGAAGAAGGGCACGGGCCTTGGACTCGCGTTCGTGCGCGAGATCGCGCAACTGCACGGTGGACACGCGCGTCTAATCAATCACGCCGACGGCGGCGCACTCGCGACAATTTCGCTGCCACAACACACAGACACATAAAAAAAACGCTCCGAGCAAAAGGGGGGAGACAACCATGGCCCGGAGCACCGGAACCGATAGCAAGCCAAATTTCAAACGTGCGATGGCCGCAGCGACGTGTCAGCCGCGACTCACTACGCTGTCTTCCGATTGCGTGCTGAATGCCGATGAGGCATAACCGACCCGCGTCCACACGTCGGACCAGCGCGCATCGTGCAAACCCATCGCGAAGCCGAAAATCAAGCCAGCGCCGCCTGCGACCATCGATCCGACGACCGCCTTGACCACGCGCCACATGTGTTCTCGACGGTTCTTCTCGATACTTCCTGCCGGCCGCAGGCCGAAATCGACTTTCATCTGATCCTCCTCGCACCGCATGCTGTGATGCCATCGTGCGATCTGCCCAGACGAAGCGCTATTGCACAATCAACCCGCAGTTCACGGCTTTTTCACACCATCTCCCCGTTGCGTTCAACGGCGCTTCTTGCCAGTCGGTAATCGTTCGCCTCACCGGCCACCCCTGGTCGATCGAGGAGAAAGACGATGCCTGCGCTTCAAGT
>DATEOP010000028.1:0-2311 GCA_035274065.1 Burkholderiaceae bacterium | reverse complement strand
GTCGAGTTCTTTTCGGTTCATCGATCGATCTCACACTGCCTACGGCTGTTGCGCGACGTAGGTCTTGGCTACCTGACGCTGGGCCAGCCATCGCCGACGCTCTCGGGCGGCGAGGCGCAGCGCATCAAGCTGGTCACGGAGCTGGCGAAGGTGCGCGACGATCTGACGCGCCGCGGCCAGCGTGCACCGAGGACGCTTTACGTGCTCGACGAACCTACCGTGGGACTCCATATGGCCGACGTCGACAAGCTGATCCGTGTACTGCACAGGTTGGTCGATGGCGGAAATACCGTCATCGTCATCGAACACAATCTCGATGTAATCGCCGAAGCCGACTGGATTCTCGATCTGGGCCCGGAAGGGGGTGCCGGTGGCGGACGCATCGTCGCCCAGTGCACGCCGGAGGATCTTGCGAGTAGGGCCACACCAACTGGCGTGGCCCTACTCGAATTCAACCACCGCCATCAATCGCGCGTCGCAGCGCACCCAACAACTGTCGTAGCCGAGTGCGCTGGCGTAGCTTGAAGCTCAACTCGCGGCGTCAGCTCAAGATTTTTTCGCCGACGACTTCTTGCGCGATGATTTCCTGCTCGACGACTTCTTGGCCGATGACCTTTTGGCCGACGACTTCTTGCTCGCTGACTTTTTACTAGGTACTTTGCCGCCGGCCTTACGCGCCTCCGAGAGCCCGATCGCGATCGCTTGTTTCCTGCTCTTTACTTTCTTGCCGGAGCCGCTCTTCAGCGACCCGCGCTTGCGCTCGTGCATTGCCTTCTCGACTTTTTCCGACGCCTTTGCTCCGTACTTGGCCATCACTTCTCCTCAAGAGATTGCGGAGATCAAGGACAAGCAAGCATCGTTCGCGCAGCCTACTTTTGATACTTCGGCTGATACAGCTGCACCTTGAATCCACCCGGTACGTTGAAAAATGTCACGAACCCGAAGCCATGATCTTCGGCCTTCTGCGTGAACTCGACGCCGCGCGATTGCAACTCGTGCATCGTCGTTTCGATGTCGTCGCAATAAAACGAGATATCGGCAGTGCCCGACGCGGGTTTAGTGCCCTCGGTTGGATGGACTCCCAGATCGGCTTCGGGTGCGTTGAATATCAGCCAGCCACCACCAACATCGGTTCCGCTCAGCCCTAGCTTGTCGCGAAAAAATGCGCGCAGATCGTCCGCGCGGGACGAATAGAACATGGCATGCATCCCCCGAATCATCAGGATCTCCTCTCATATGACGCCGCGGATCGGCCCGAGCTTGTACTGTGTCTTACCGTTCTTCTTACCGGATCGAAGGGCCAGCTGCTCACTATGATCCGACAAGATACAAAGGATTAGCAATGCGCTCCTGGCTCTTTCTGCTATTGACCTCATTGGCCGCCAGTGCGGCGCAAGCGCAACGCGCGCCGCCCGATCAGCCGCCGCGAATCGACGAACGGGTCGCACAGATCCCGCAGACCGCGCTCGGAGCGCCGTGGGCGTTCGTTGGATATGCGGTTACGACGCCTACCGATCCGAACTGGTTCGTCGCCACGAGTACGCCCCGGGGCGGCTCGATGGGAAGACACTTGTCGGGCGGCGATGACCATACGGCGGTTCTGGTGCTCGTGAGTGATCTCGTTGGAAAGCCAATCGACAGCGACACTGCATTGCTGGAGCTCGCACGCTCGCGGCATGCAAAGCTGTCCGAGCGCTGGCAGATCGGCAAGCACGAAGAAACCATCGTTCGGCACGCGGGTACGCGCTGTGCACGCCATACACTCGAAGCCATCCAGCACGAGGACACTTCACCGCGCAAGAGCGCTGCAAAGGCGAACGAGCAGCGCAATTCAATGTTCGTGATCGGTATCTCGTGCGTGCATCCGACCGACCCGACAATGCTGGTCGAGGTCGGCGTTTCCGAGCGCGGGCGCATAACCGCAGGCTCCCCCACCGTCGCGCTCGACGCGGAGCAGATAATCGCCAGCCTCTCGTTTCATCGCTTCAACGAACAGGCACTGCAAAAGTCAGCCGAAGCCGCTCGCACCACCGGTTTAGCGGACGCCGAAGCCGTGCTGAAGCCGTATATCGACGCCGACGCTGCGTGGGCACGTTACTTTTTGGCGCAGATCGTCGAGCGCGCGCGACCTGTGCCGGAAAACTCGGGCGCTCGAATCAAGTCGCTACTCGAGCCCGCTGCGGAAAAAGGCTTGGCAGATGCGCAGTGGTCGCTGGGTACGCTGTATCTGCGCGGCGCACCGGGCATGCCAAAAGACCCTGGGCTCGCTGAAGCCTTATTGAGGCGCGCTGCCGAGCGCGGCAACGCGGGT
>DATEOP010000027.1:0-13537 GCA_035274065.1 Burkholderiaceae bacterium | reverse complement strand
TAAGGACTTACATATCGTTGCCGACCGCCAGGGTCTGAAATTCTGATGTCGCGTATCGCGGCCCGCTTTGCTGAGTTACACAGTCGTGGCCGCAAGGGGTTGATTGCGTACATTTGTGCTGGCGACCCTTCGCGCGTATCGACGGTGCCGTTGCTGCATGCTCTTGCGAGGGCAGGCGCCGATGTTATCGAGGTTGGCGTACCGTTTTCGGATCCGATGGCTGACGGCCCCGTGATCCAGCGAGCGGCGGAACGTGCAATTCGCAATGGCGTCGGGCTAAAGGACACGATCGCGATGGTCGCCGAGTTTCGCAGGTCGGATGCAAGTACGCCGATTGTGCTGATGGGATATGCCAATCCGATCGAGCGCATGGGACGCGCGGAGTTCGCGCGCGCTGCGCAGGCGGCCGGCGTTGATGGCGTGATCGTGGTTGACTACCCACCGGAAGAGGCAGCTGAATCGTCCGCTCAGTTAAAAGCCGCAGCCATCGACCCGATTTTTCTGGTGACACCGACGACGACTGACGCGCGGATTGCGGCAATCGCAGCGCAGGCAGCCGGATTTTTGTACTACGTCAGTCTGAAGGGAATCACCGGTGCCGCACACCTCGACGTCAGCGCAGTTGCGTCACGTTTGCCGGTTATTCGCCGCCATACTGGTCTGCCGGTCGCGGTGGGCTTCGGCATTCGTGAAAGCACGCACGCGCAGAAAGTCGCTCGGGTCGCCGATGCAGTCGTGATTGGCTCGCGCATCATCGAGAAGATGGAGGCCGTTCCGCCTGACCACGCAGTCCAAGCCGCTGAGAATTTCATCGCTGAGATTCGGATAGCGATCGACAACGCGCCGGTCGTGCGCGCTGCCTAAGGAACACTTATGAGCTGGATCGACAAGATTTTGCCGCCGCGCATCAAGCGCGAAGAGGGCGCTGCGCGCAAGACAGTACCGGAAGGCCTGTGGACCAAGTGTCCGGGCTGTGAGGCCGTTCTGTACACGGCTGAGCTACAAAAGACTCTGTTCGTTTGTCCAAAGTGCGCGCAGCACATGCGCATCGGGGCGCGAGCGCGACTCGACGCGCTGCTTGACGCAGAGGGTCGTTACGAGATCGGGCAGGAGATCCTGCCGGTCGACGCGCTGAAGTTCCGCGACAGCCGTAAGTACCCGGAGCGTCTGCAGCAGGCGATGGAAGATACGGGCGAGACTGACGCGTTGATAGTCATCGGCGGTTCAATCCGAGCGCTGCCTGTCGTCGCTGCTTGCTTCGAATTCGATTTCATGGGCGGATCGATGGGTTCGGTGGTGGGAGAGCGCTTCGTGCGTGGCGTGCAGACGGCCATCGAACAGAAAGTCCCCTTCATTTGCATCACGTCGACCGGCGGCGCGCGCATGCAGGAGGGTCTTCTTTCGCTGTTGCAAATGGCAAAGACGACGGCGATGATTGCGCGCCTGGCCGAAGCAAAACTGCCGTTCATCAGTGTGCTGGCTGACCCGACGATGGGGGGCGTGTCAGCGAGCTTTGCCTTCATGGGTGACGTGGTGATCGCCGAGCCCAAAGCTTTGGTCGGCTTTGCAGGACCTCGCGTGATCGAGCAGACGGTGCGTGAGACGCTGCCCGAGGGCTTCCAGCGCTCGGAGTTTCTGTTGACCAAGGGTGCGATCGACATGATCGTTGATCGGCGGGAGATGCGCGATGAGATCGCAGCGCTTCTCGCCTTGCTGCTAAAGCAGCCGGCCGAAGCTTTATCTTAGACGGGGCGCCGGCCGCATTTGCGTCCGGCAACGCAAGGTTGTCGGAAGATCTTAAGGGCTGGCTTCAGCGGATCGAAAGGCTGCACGCCCAGCCGATCGATCTTGGCCTGGATCGGGTACGGCAGGTTGCGGATCGTCTCGGTCTTCGGCTTAACGCTCCGGCAGTCGTAGTGGGTGGCACCAACGGCAAGGGCTCGACGTGTGCGATGCTCGATTCGATATTGCGAGCCGCCGGCTACCGCGTTGGCCTATACACGTCTCCGCACCTGCTGCGCTTCAACGAGCGTGCGCGAGTAAATGGCGTTGATGCTGACGATGACGCGCTGATTGCGCAGTTCGACGCCGTCGAGCGGGCGCGCGCCGACACGACGCTGACCTACTTCGAATACACGACGCTGGCGATTCTCCGATTGTTTTCGCAGTCGAAGTTGGATGCTGTCATCCTCGAAGTTGGACTTGGCGGAAGGCTCGACGCGGTCAATGTCGTGGATGGCGACGTTTCGATTGTCACGTCGGTGGCCATCGATCACGTCGACTACCTCGGTGCAACAAGGGAACTGATCGGATCGGAAAAGGCACACATTTATCGCCCAGGACGGCCGGCAATATGCAGCGATCCGGAGCCGCCACAATCGTTGATCGATCATGCTCACGCGATTGGTGCAGACCTGTGGCGATTTGGACGTGACTTCAATTATCAGGGGGATCGCAACCAATGGGCTTACGCCGGCCGCCAGATGCGACGCACGAGTCTTCCGTATCCGGCCTTACGCGGCGCAAATCAACTGCTGAACGCATCTGGCGCACTTGCGGCCCTCGAGGCACTGGCGCCCAAGCTTCCGGTGTCACAGCAGGCGGTACGTCAGGGACTTCTCGTCGTGCAACTGCCAGCGCGATTCCAAGTGCTCCCGGGCAAGCCTGCTGTCGTTCTCGACGTCGCACATAATCCGCACGCTGCCGCAGTGCTCGCGGTGAATCTCGATACCACGGGTTTTTATCCGCGTACACATGCCGTGTTCGGCATGCTGAATGACAAAGACATAGGCGCCGTAGCGTCGAGGGTCGGTGACCGCGTCGATCACTGGTATGTCGGACCGACGACCGGTGCGCGGGGTGCATCCGCCGAAACCGTGGCCCGGAAAATCAGGGAGGTGATGCCCGATGCCTCGCTCACGGAGCACGCAACTATCGCCGAAGCTTTCGCTTCAGCGCGGGAGCGTGCGGGGGCGGATGATAGAATTTTGGCGTTCGGTTCTTTCGTTTCTGTGGCTGAAGTGATGCGCGCAATCACCGAAACGAGCGCAACTGTCCGGAGCTTCGCCTCTCACACAGCACGCCCGCAATAGCGCCGGTCCGCACGGAGTAGTTATGGCCTTCTGGCGCCGCAAAGACAACGCAGCTGACACCCGACCGCAACGCGCGGCGCGCTCGACCAACGCGACGTCTCGGCAAGATGAGCCGGTCGATACGGTGCGCGTACGTGCGCGGCGCAGATTGATCGGTGCTGCTGCGCTGCTGCTGACCGTTGCGATCGTCGTTCCAATGATGCTCGACCCAGAGCCCAGGCCTGCGTCCGACAATATCGCGATAGATATCCCGAGCGAAAAAACGCCGTTCACGCCCCGGCTGACGCTGCCCCCGGTTCCAGCGCCCGAAAATGCTCCGATTGCTCCGCCTCCGGAGGCGGCACCGGTCCCCGAGAAAGAGGCGGAGACTTCGCCGAAACCCGCGGGGGCGAAGAAGGTTGAAGAGCAGCGAGCGCGTGCACTGCTTGAAGGCAAGTCGAAGGGTGCGGTGACTGGACCTGCAGACAAGACAGCGCGATTCGTCGTGCAAGCGGCCGCTCCTGCCAGTGAAACCGCCGCACGAGATCTTGCGGAGCGGCTGAAAAAGTCCGGACTTGCCCCATATACGGAAAAGGTAGACACCAAGCAAGGCGCGCGCTATCGCGTGCGGCTCGGGCCTTATGCGTCGCGCGAGGAGGCCGATGGCGTCCGCACTCGCTTGAAAGCTCAAGGCATCAGCGCAAACTTGGTAACTCTTTAAAAAGCTTATTGCATCGATGCCAGCCCTGCGTACGATGCGCGTCGCGACAGCGCGAGGAGACACTCGATGTGCGGGATAGTCGGAGTGGTGGCGACCGGCCCGGTCAACCAGCTGCTGTATGACTCATTGCAGCTGTTGCAGCATCGCGGGCAGGATGCCGCAGGCATCGCAACCGGCTCTGGCAGTACCTTTTCGATGTGGAAGGGCAGCGGCATGGTGCGGGAAATCTTCCGCACGCGAAACATGCGCAACCTGACTGGCAACGTTGGCATTGCTCATGTGCGATATCCCACAGCGGGCTCGGCATTCAGCGTTGAGGAGGCACAACCGTTCTACGTCAATGCCCCGTTTGGAATAACGCTGGGGCACAACGGCAACCTAACCAATGCAGAGCAGCTGAAAAGCGAAATGTTCCGCATCGATCGCCGCCACATCAACACGAATTCGGATTCGGAGATTCTGTTGAATGTGCTCGCGCACGAACTGCAGGAGGGAACCTCCAGCTACACGCTCGATCCCGCTACGATTTTTCGCTCGGTTGCCGCATTGCATCGGCGGGTTCGCGGCGCCTACGCCTGTGTCGCGCATATTGCCGACCACGGCATCGTCGCGTTTCGCGATCCCTACGGAATCCGCCCGCTGGTCTATGGCGTTAATGAGACGGACACCGGCACCGAGTATCTGGTTGCGAGCGAGTCGGTAGCGCTCGAGGGCCTCGGGTTCAAATTCGTGCGCGATGTGGCGCCGGGTGAAGCCATCTTTATCGATACCGACGGCAACTTCTATTCGCAGCAGTGCGCCGACACGCCGACGCTGAATCCGTGCATCTTCGAGTACGTCTACTTCGCTCGTCCAGATTCGGTGATGAACGGTGTCAGCGTCTACAGCTCGCGTCTCAAAATGGGCGAATATCTCGCAGAGAAGATACGAAAGCAGGTCCGGACCGGCGATATCGATGTCGTGATGCCAATTCCTGATACGTCTCGTCCCGCAGCGATGCAGCTGTCGGCACGCCTTGGACTCGAGTTTCGCGAAGGGTTCTTCAAAAATCGTTATGTCGGACGTACTTTCATCATGCCCGGCCAGGCAGTGCGCAAGAGAAGTGTCAGACAAAAGCTAAGCGCGCTTCCCACAGAGTTCAAGGGCAAGAACGTCCTGCTTGTCGACGACTCGATCGTACGGGGTACGACGTCGCGCGAGATTGTCAACATGGCGCGCGAAGCCGGTGCCAACAAGGTGATCTTCGCCTCCGCGGCACCGCCGGTTCGCTATCCAAACGTCTATGGAATCGATATGCCGACTCGCAGCGAGCTGATCGCGCACGGCCGCTCTGACGAAGAAATACAGCGTCTGATCGAAGCCGATGGGCTGGTGTACCAAGACATCGACGCGATGAAGCGGTCCGTGTCGGAGCTCGGGCCACATCTGACGAGTTTCGAAGCCAGTTGCTTCGATGGCGTCTACGTGACCGGCGATGTCACGCCGGACTATCTGGATCGACTCGAAGCCATACGGGAGCTCGCGGCGATTGCCGAGAGCGATCCGTATTCGCAACTGAATCTAAACCTAGCCCAAGCGGATTGATGTAGGTATTATCTGGCTGACGCGCCGATTTGAATCAGCTTGCGGGCGCTTAACAAATGCGGCTAAAGCGATCGAGCTGAAACGAGCCCGCCGAGCTGATTCAACAACCAGTGAGGCGGGTTTTTTATGTCCAAAAAAATTGATGAACCTCGGGATTTTGCGACGCGTGCAGTGCGTGCTGGAACCGAGCGTTCACAGTTCAACGAGCACAGCGAAGCACTGTTTCTGACGTCGAGCTTTGTGTTCGACAGTGCTGCACAAGCCGCAGCACGATTCTCGGGCGCTGAGGCGGGCAATGTCTACTCGCGCTTCAGCAATCCCACGGTAACGATGTTCGAGCAACGGCTGGCGTCGCTCGAAGGCGCCGAGGATTGCCTGGGCACAGCCTCAGGCATGGCAGCGATCATGGCCACCTGTCTCGCGACCTTACGCAGCGGAGATCACATCATCTGCGCCGCCAATGTTTTCGGCGCGACGATTCAGCTGTTCTCGAACGTGTTGTCCAGGTTTGGTATCGCAGTCAGTTATGTCGACGCGACCGACATCGGCGCTTGGCGGGCCGCCGCTACGCCGAACACACGCTTGCTGTATTGCGAAACTCCGTCGAATCCACTGATGGAGCTGGTCGACCTCACACAGTTTGGTCAATTTGCGCGAACCATTGGCGCAATCTCGGTTGTCGACAATTGCTTCTGCACGCCCGCGCTGCAGCGTCCGATCGAGTTCGGCGTAGATGTCGTGGTTCATTCGGCAACCAAATATCTCGATGGCCAGGGCCGCGTAATGGGCGGCGCGGTCCTCGGATCGAGGGCATTCATTCGAGATCAGTTGCTGCCTGTGTTACGCAGCAGCGGACCGAGCCTCTCGCCATTTAACGCCTGGGTACTGCTTAAGGGTCTTGAAACGCTGGCGATACGCATGCGTGCGCAGAGCGCGGCGGCTCTGGAGTTGGCCGAGTGGCTGGAATCGCAAGCCGACGTCGCGCGCGTGTACTTTCCTGGATTGCAATCGCATCCGCAGGCCGACCTGGCTCGCCGACAGCAATCGCAAGCGGGCGCTGTCGTCGCTTTTGAGGTCAAGTCTGAAAGCTCCGAGCCTTCCGTCCAACGCGAGCGAGCGTGGCGCATGATCGATTCGGTGCACACGATGTCGATCACCGCAAACCTGGGCGATACCCGCTCGACAATCACTCATCCGGCCACGACCACGCATGGGCGCATTGCACCCGCCGACCGCGCACGTGCCGGCATTAATGAGGCGTTGGTCCGCATTGCCGTGGGCCTCGAATCTACGGCGGACTTGAAGCGTGACCTTGCGCAGGCGCTCGCCCGCCGCTGAGCCGCGGGCGGCGCCGATTGACGGGGAAAGTGGCGCGCCGTACAATTCCGATCAAATTGGTCGGGAATTTTTGGGCGCTAACTGAGTCGAATCTACAGGTCGAATTTACCGAAGCGAGCTATGAGGCTAACCACGAAGGGCCGTTTTGCCGTAACCGCGATGATTGATGTCGCACTGCGGCAACATGAAGGCCCTGTGACGCTGGCGGGCATCAGCGAGCGGCAGCGAATTTCGTTGTCGTACCTGGAGCAGCTTTTTGGCAAGTTGCGGCGGCGGCGATTGGTCTCGAGCACGCGTGGTCCCGGCGGTGGGTATCAGCTGGAGCGGCCAATGGATCAGACGACCGTGTCAGACATTATTTTTGCGGTTGATGAGCCACTGGATGCGACTCAGTGCGGGGGCAAGGAAAATTGTCACGACGACCAGCGCTGCATGACACACGATTTATGGGCCAACTTGAACGTTCGAATGCTCGACTATCTTGATTCCGTCACCTTGGCTGACCTTGTCGAGCAGCAAAATCGGAGGGCGACGGCGAGAGCCGAATCGGTCGCGGTTCTGCACGACAGTCGTCTGCAGACGCGCGCAAGGAAGCCGTCGGTCGAAAACGAACAGGCACAAGGGTAACGAATGAAGCTTCCCATTTACCTTGATTACTCGGCGACGACGCCGGTCGACCCACGTGTTGTTGATGCAATGATTCCGTGGCTGCGGGAGAACTTCGGCAATCCTGCATCGCGTAGCCATTCATTCGGCTGGACGGCGGAAAAGGCAGTAGATCAGGCGCGCGACCAGGTGGCAACGCTGGTGAATTGTGATCCTCGCGAGTTGATATGGACGTCGGGAGCAACCGAGTCGATCAATTTAGCGCTGAAGGGCACGGCGCGCTTTCACAAAGACAAGGGTAAGCATTTGGTGACGGTGAAAACCGAGCACAAGGCAACACTCGACACGATGCGCGAGCTAGAGCGCGACGGCTTCGAGGTGACCTATCTGGATGTAGAGGAAAACGGGCTCGTCGATTTCGCCAAGCTCGAAGCTGCTCTGAGGCCGGACACCATCCTGGTCTCGGTTATGTACGTCAACAATGAGATTGGCGTCATTCAGGATATTGCAGCGATAGGCGAGCTGGCGCGGAGTCGCGGCATTGTGTTTCACGTCGATGCGGCGCAGGCAACCGGCAAGATCGTGGTCGACCTCGCGCAGCTGAAGGTGGATCTAATGTCGTTCTCTGCGCACAAAACCTATGGTCCGAAAGGCGTCGGCGCCTTGTTTGTCAGGCGCAAGCCTCGTGTGCGGCTGGAGGCGCAGATGCATGGCGGTGGCCACGAGCGCGGACTGCGCTCCGGGACGCTGCCCACCCACCAGATTGTCGGTATGGGTGAAGCTTTTCGCCTTGCACGCGAGGAAATGGCGACCGATAACGAGCGCATTCGCATGCTGCGCGACCGTCTGTGGGCGGGAATTTCGCAAACCGAGCAGGTGTTCCTGAATGGCGACTGGGAGCGGCGTGTGCCGCACAACCTGAACGCGAGCTTTAACTTCGTCGAGGGTGAAAGCATGATCATGGCGATGAAGGACGTTGCCGTTTCTTCGGGTTCGGCTTGTACTTCGGCAAGCCTGGAACCATCTTATGTATTGCGCGCCCTGGGGCGCAGCGATGAACTGGCGCATAGCTCGATCCGCTTTACCGTCGGCCGCTTCACAACGCCGGAGGAGATTGATTTCACGATCGACCTGGTGACTCGTCAGGTGGCGCGGCTGCGCGAGATGTCTCCGCTTTGGGAGATGTATAAGGACGGCATTGATTTGAGCACGGTGCAATGGGCAGCGCATTAAGCAGGCGCGCAAAGTGCAAACCTACTTTCGCGCGATTAGTTTGAAAAAATCACCGGCGAAGTCAGATGGTTTTTTTCAGCACAAAGTCAGATAAAGGCATCAGGAGCAGCAACCATGGCATACAGCACAAAGGTCATTGATCATTACGAGAACCCTCGCAACGTCGGATCGTTCGATAAGGGTGACGCTCACGTTGGCACTGGAATGGTCGGCGCGCCGGCCTGCGGTGACGTAATGAAGCTGCAGATCCGCGTGAACGAACAAGGGGTGATTGAAGACGCACGGTTCAAGACGTACGGCTGCGGGTCGGCGATCGCTTCGTCATCGCTGGTGACTGAGTGGGTCAAAGGCAAGACGCTCGATCAAGCACGCACGATCCGCAACACGCAGATTGCCGAAGAGCTAGCGCTGCCGCCCGTGAAGATTCACTGCTCGATTCTGGCTGAAGATGCCATTAAGGCGGCGATCGACGACTACCGCGCGAAGCACGGCGCAGGCGAGCAAAAGACGGCGGAGAAACAAGCGGCATGAACCAAGCGGCTGTCATGGGTGTGACGATGACCGAGCGCGCGGCCAAGCATGTAGCCGGGTATCTGGCGAAGCGCGGCCGAGGCATCGGGCTTCGGTTGGGGGTGCGCACGACCGGGTGCTCGGGCATGGCCTACAAGCTGGAGTACGCCGACGCCGCGCAACCCGAGGACCGGCAATTTGAAAGTCATGGCGTCAAAATCTTCGTCGATCCAAAAAGCCTCGCGTACATCGATGGTACCGAGGTCGATTTTGCGCGAGAAGGATTGAACGAAGGCTTCAAATTCAACAATCCGAGGGAAAAGAACCGCTGCGGTTGCGGTGAGTCCTTCAACATTTGATCAGGAGCGCGTTCCGGCGCGCTGGCATGTTCCTTCCTCCGGACCACTTCCAGCTTTTTGATTTGCCGGCGCACTTCGCGCTTGACATGGAAGCGCTGGACAGCGCTTATCGAAGTGTTCAACGGCGGGTTCATCCGGATCGGTTTGCAGCTGGCTCTGCCGCGGAGAATAGGGTCGCAATGCAATGGGCGACGCGGGCCAACGAGGCTTACCGCACGCTTAAGTCACCACTAAAGCGGGCTGCGTATCTTTGTGAGCGCGCGGGCGCCCCGATCGATGCCGAATCGAACACGACGATGCCCGCCGACTTTATGGTGCGGCAATTGCAGTGGCGCGAGGCGCTGGATGAGGCGCGAGCGGATCGCGATAGCGGGCGGTTGCGTGAGCTCGATGACGAGACGAATTCGGAGCGCGACAGATTGTTAGGTGAAATCGGGGACGCGCTCGACATTGATTCGGACCCGCCTCATGCAGCGTCGCTAGTACGACAACTGATGTTCATAGAAAAGTTCAGCACCGAAATCGAATCGGCGCTTCAAGCATCGCGCGATACCCGCGCGTCGGCATAGATCGACTATGTCACTGTTGCAAATCGCCGAGCCGGGACAATCGACCGACCCGCATCATCATCGGCTCGCGGTCGGAATTGATCTTGGAACCACGAACTCGCTTGTCGCCGCGGTCCGCCACAGTATTCCAGTGGTAATCGACGATGCCGAAGGCCGCTCGCTATTGCCTTCCATTGTGCAGTTCCACGCGAATGGAAAAACAGAGGTCGGCTACTCGGCACAAAAGCAGCAAGCGGTGGATGCCCGCAACACGGTCGTGTCGGCAAAGCGCCTGATGGGCCGGGGCATGCATGATGTCGAGCACATCGAGAACATGCCGTATGACTTCGTCGACGCACCTGGAATGGTGCAGCTGCGAACCGTTGCGGGTGTGCGCAGCCCCGTCGAAGTGTCCGCTGAGATTCTTAAGAAGCTGCGCAAGCGCGCAGAGCAAGCGTTGGGGGGCGATCTTGTCGGTGCGGTCATCACCGTACCCGCATACTTCGATGACGCGCAGCGGCAGGCGACGAAGGACGCCGCACGGCTGGCAGGCCTTAATGTGTTGCGCTTGCTAAGTGAACCAACAGCGGCGGCAGTCGCTTACGGACTCGATCAGGCCGCGCAAGGCATATATGCCGTGTACGACCTGGGTGGCGGAACGTTTGACATTTCAATTCTGCGGCTGACGAAGGGCGTATTTGAGGTGCTGGCGACCGGAGGCGACTCCGCACTCGGTGGCGACGACTTCGATCAACGCGTTTTCTGCTGGCTTGTCGAGCACTCGAAACTGCTGCCATTGTCCGCACAGGACACACGCCTGTTGATGGTCAAGGCGCGTGAGGCCAAAGAACGCATGTCGACCGAGCCCGAGGTTCGCGTCAACGCTGTCCTGTCCACCGGCGAAGTCGTCGACCAGACGCTGACCAGCCAGGAATTTTCGCGAATGACGCAGCCGCTCGTACAAAAAACACTGACCGCGTGCAGAAACGCATTGCGGGATGCCAACCTCCAAACGAATCAGATCGACGGGGTCGTGATGGTCGGCGGGGCTACACGAATGCCTCACGTGCGCCATGCGGTGGGCGAATTTTTCGGTCAGGCGCCGCTGACGAACATCGACCCGGATAAAGTCGTTGCACTCGGTGCCGCGATACAGGCCAATTTGCTCGCGGGCAACCGCGCGCCGGGTGACGACTGGCTGCTGCTCGATGTGATTCCGCTCTCACTGGGGTTGGAAACGATGGGTGGCCTGGTTGAAAAGATCATCGAGCGCAATTCGACGATTCCAGTTGCACGGGCTCAAGAGTTCACGACCTTCAAGGATGGACAAACAGCCATTGTGATTCACGTCGTCCAAGGCGAGCGCGAGCTCGTTGCCGATTGCCGCTCACTCGCACGCTTCGAGCTGCGAGGCATTCCACCGATGCCGGCGGGTGCTGCGCGAGTGCGCGTCACTTTCCAGGTGGATGCCGACGGTCTGCTGGACGTCAACGCGCTGGAGATCGGCAGCGGCGTGCAGGCGTCGATCGTCGTCAAGCCCTCTTACGGGCTCGGCGATGACGACATCACGCGCATGCTGCAGGAATCGTTCGGCTCGGCCGACGATGACATGCGCAGGCGTTCGCTACGTGAGCAACAGGTAGACGCGCAACGACTGCTCGAGGCGACGAGCGCGGCGCTGGCTGCGGACAGCGACTTGCTAAGTCCCGAAGAGCGCAAAACGATAGAGCAACTGATTTCTGAGTTGAGCGAGCAGGCGCGCGGCAACGACCAGTTCGGCATCAAGGGCGCAATTGAAGCGCTCAGTCAGGCAACCGATGACTTTGCTGCTCGCCGCATGGATCGATCAATCCGGGCGGCCCTTGCAGGCCGCCGCATCGACGAGCTTGCCGGCCTCGGTCGTCAGGCCAAATAGCATGCCGAGGATCACCGTCTTGCCGCATGCGGAACTCTGCCCGCAGGGGGCGGAGTTTGAAAGTGCATCAGGGGTTTCGGTGGCCGATGCGTTGCTCGATCATCACGTCGACATTGAACACGCGTGCGGCAAGGTCGCCGCGTGTACCACCTGCCACTGCATCATTCGCAAGGGTTTCAATTCGCTACCCCCCGCTGAGGATAAGGAAGAAGATCTCCTTGATCGTGCCTGGGGCCTGACTTCGGTGTCTCGCTTATCGTGTCAGGCGATTGTGCAAAACGAAGACCTGACAATCGAAATTCCAAAGTACAGCATCAATCACGCCAAGGAAGTCGAACAGAAAGAATCGTCATGAAATGGATCGACAGTGAAGAGATCGCAATAGCTCTTTTCGAAAAGTATCCGGACGTCGATCCGCGGACGGTCCGCTTCACCGATCTGCGGCGCTGGGTCTGTGAGCTGGAAAACTTTTCGGACGATCCAAATCGTTCCGGAGAAAAAATTCTGGAAGCGATTCAGATGGCTTGGATCGAAGAGGTGTCGTAGACCACGTGGAACAGTCCGGCCGGCGTTGCGAGACCAGTGCGCCTCGCAATGCTTTCCACCGTGACAAGTGCAGACTCGAGCGTGAACTCGTTGCGCTCGATAGCCGCGACGACGTGCTCGATCTTTAGAGCGTCGATTGCATCGACTTCGCCGTCGCGATTCTGCAGCCGCAAGTCCGGCGGCAGCGAGGTGTCGAACGTGTGAATGGTTTCAGCTTGAAGACCTTCGGTGACCGGGCGACGCACCTGAAACGATCGGCCCCGTTCGATCCGAACAAGATCCAGGCGCACACCGGCTTCTTCCCATGCTTCGCGCGCGAGCGCCTCGACAAGCGTCTCATCGGCCGGCACCATCCCTCCAACCAGGTTGTCCCAAAGCCCCGGATCGATTTGCTTGTGTGCCGCTCGCCTGGCCACGATCAAGGTGTCTGCAGCGACATAGGCATTCAAATGCACTGCCTCGGTCGCAATGCCGAGCGGGCGGCAAGCCGCGCGTTCTATAACGGCGACCGGAGGACGACCGACCGATAACACTTCGTCACGCCAGCCGGTGATCATGCCGGCGCTGCGCAACTGCTCGGCGGCAGTGGCCAGTAGCTGCGAGCGTGCGTTGAAATCGAGCCTGTTGTCGGCGAGAGTCAGCGTGTCGCCATTGAAGCGGAACCCATTGACTTTCTCGACGAGGAAGCGAGCAACAGCGGGCTGCACGTCGCCTACGTGGCGGCCCTCGATGATTAGTGGTTTCAAACCCGCGGGAAGTGGTGGCTGTGCGCGCGCGTGCAGACGAGCAATCAGACGCTGCAGCCTCTGCCGCTCGAGCACCTATGCTTCCGGTCTCATGTGCGGAAACAGGATGACGTCGCGAATGTTCGCAGAGTCGGTCAGCATCATGACGAGTCGATCGATTCCGATGCCACAGCCAGCTGCCGGTGGCATGCCGTACTCGAGCGCGCGTACATAGTCGGCGTCGTAATACATCGCCTCTTCGTCGCCCGCGTCCTTGGCCTTCGCCTGTTGGTTGAAGCGAGCGGCTTGATCTTCCGGGTCGTTCAACTCGGAGAATCCATTCGCGATTTCGCGGCCGGCAATGAATAACTCGAATCGCTC
>DATEOP010000026.1:0-14698 GCA_035274065.1 Burkholderiaceae bacterium | reverse complement strand
TGCGACAGGTCGTCGTCCATCGTGAAGTACTCGCGGGTCCAATCGACAGAGGTGCCAAGTCGCCGCATTTGCTGCAGGATCGCAGCGCCCGAAACGCGCTGCCATTCCCAGACTTCCTCGACGAACTTCTCGCGGCCGATCGTGCGCCGATCGATACCCCTGGCTGCAAGCTGTCGCTCGACCACGATCTGCGTGGCGATGCCGGCATGATCGGTACCGGGCAACCACAGCGTGTTAAAGCCGAGCATGCGGTGATAACGCGTGAGCGCGTCCATGATCGTCTGGTTGAACGCATGGCCCATGTGCAGAATGCCGGTGCGGTTGGGCGGCGGCAGCTGAATCGAGAACGACGGCTTGCTCGGATCTTTTCCGGCAGCGAAGTAGCCGCGCGATTCCCAGAGCGGCGCCCAGCGCGCTTCGATCGCCGCGGGGTCGAAGCTCTTTGCCAGATCGCTCGCGGGGGAATCCGTCAAGTCGGCGGTTGTCACTTCAGGGCCGAACGCTGGCGGTCGAGCTCGGCAGCAATGGCACGCGAAATCGTTTCACGCACGGTAGTGTCGAGCGCCGGGCGAAGATCAGAAATCAACGCGGTGAGCGCGCGCACCAGTGTCGGTTGCAGCCGGTCACGTACCTGGCGCTCGAGCTCTGCGGACAATTCGGGCTGCAGTTCCCGCAATAGGCTTTCACGCAGCTGCGCTTCCATCTTTTCCCAGTCGATCGCAGGTGAGGGCGCAACCTCGGGCGGCGGTGCCGGCGAGAATACGGGCGCAACCGAGGCCACCGACGCAAACAAAGTCGAAGGCGGCGGCGCGGGTCGTGCCAGCGGCCGCGAGGGTGCATCTTCCGCAGCAGGCTCGGGCTTCGGGGCAGGCGCAGCAACCGGCGCCGGCGGTGCAGATACTGGCGGCGCGACCACCGGTGGTGGGGGTTGCGGCAGAGAGATATCGAGGTCGAGCGAAGGCAGCGTTAGCCGCTCTGTAAGCACGGGAATCGTGGCGTCGTCCGGCATTACTTTTCCGCCGGGCTGCGTGAGCCGCTCGAGGTCGGTGGACTTGCGCGAGCTAGTCGCCATTGTTGACTTCGATTGCGGTCGGCTGAAATCCATGATCGCGATAACACTTGAAGCGTGCACGTGCCCGTTGCCGATCGGCGTCGTCGCTCGAAACCACTTCGATCACACGTTCGTAGCGCGCAAAAAAACCTTCGAAATCCGGCGGTACGTCGTCGTCGAGCGTCAGCAACACGTCACTGCCGGGTGCTGAGCCGGAGTCCGGCGCCAGGATCACGGGCGTCGTTGCGGCGAATTCCGAACCTGCGTAGACATGCGGTACGAAATCCAGCGCGGAAAACGTCCACAGCGCCTGGTCGAACTGTGCAAGCCGATCCGCTTGGCGGGCATAGACGACCGCGCGCTTGTGCGAGGCGCGCGCCTTGCGGATCACGCGGCAGGCATAGTGCACGCGATGTCGAACGCCAATGTGAAAGTCAATACGTGTCACCGGGTTCGGCTACTCGCTCGGTCTATTAAAAACTGCGACAACAGCGGCACGGGCCGCCCGGTCGCTCCCTTGGCAGTTCCACCTTTCCATGCGGTACCGGCGATGTCTAGGTGCGCCCATGGATACGCGCTCGTAAAGCGCGCCAGGAAGCACGCAGCGATGACAGCGCCCGCACCCGGCGTCCCGATGTTGGCCATGTCGGCAAAATTGGATTTGAGCTGCTCCTGATAGTCCTCGTCGAGCGGCATACGCCATGCCGGGTCACCTGCCTCGCGGCTAGCGGCGATCAACTGATCAGCGAGCTGATCGTTGTTTGAAAACAGGCCCGAATTGACGCCGCCAAGCGCGACGACGCACGCTCCGGTCAGCGTGGCGATATCAATGACAGCGGCAGGTTTGAAGCGCTCGCAATAGGTGAGCGCATCACAAAGAATCAAACGGCCTTCGGCGTCGGTGTTCAGGACTTCGATGGTCTGGCCCGACATCGACGTCACGATATCCCCCGGCTTGACCGCGCCGCCTGAGGGCATGTTCTCGCATGCGGCGACCACGCCAATCACGTTGATTTTCAGCTTTAGCTCGGCGAGAGCGCGCATCGTGCCGATCACGCTCGCAGCGCCGCACATGTCGAACTTCATTTCGTCCATCGCCGCGCCGGGCTTGAGCGAGATGCCGCCGGAATCGAACGTGATGCCCTTGCCGACGAGCACCACCGGCGCATCTTTCGCCGCACCCTTGTACTTCAGCACGATTAGGCGCGGTGGCTGCGAAGACCCTTGGGCCACCGACAGAAAGGAATTCATTTTCAGTGCCTCAAGCTGCTTGGCCTCGAGCACTTCGATTCCCAAATTCCACTTCTTGGCCATCTTGCGCGCTTCGTCTGCAAGAAAGCTCGGCGTGCAAATGTTTGGCGGTAAGTTACCCAACCGCTTCGTCAGCTCCATGCCGTTAGCGATCGCACCGCCGTATCTCAGCCCGCGCTCGGCGCCTGCATTGCTCGCTTTCAGCAGCAACCCAACGGTGTCAGCGCCTGAGGTGTCGGGCTCGCGCTTACTTTTCAACTCATCGGTGCGAAACACTGCTTCTCGGGCAGCAATTGCAAGGCTGCAAGCCTGCCACTCGGTGTCGCGCCTCTTGACGTGCCAATCGAGCGCCGCCACGGTGAGGTTCTTCGCGGCGCCGTTGAACGCTTTGACGCTTCCGCGCACGGCGTCAACAAAGTGACGTTCGTTAAAGTCATCCTTGCCGCCGAGACCGGCCAACAAAATGCGCCGAGCGGCGACACCGTTCAGCCCCAGCAGCGGCAACATAGAGCCACGCTTGCCGGTCATGTCGCCGCTTTTAATCGCGGCTTTGATCGCGCCGTTGCTCGCCGCGTCGAGCGACTTCGCGGTCGGTGTCAGTTCCCCGTCGGCGTGCACACCGACCACGATCGCATCCGTCTTGATCGCCTCGGGCCGTCCGACCGCTGTGATAAATTCCATCGGGCTTTCTCCTTCGCCTTCTCGTTCTAGTTTGCAAATTGTTCAGCTGCCTTGCCTACGAGGCGTTTAGCTATCTTATGCAGCGCAATGTCGCTCGCAGTGGGCGAGGCAGTATATAGCCCCGAAAAGCGCGACTCGGCCGGCACCCTGAGCCTGTCGCGATGATTTTCAAGCGCTCGGTTGTCTCCGAGTTGACTAGCACTGCGAGTGCGGTTTTTACCGTCTTGTTTTCGATTATTTTCTCCGTTGGCCTGGTGCGTATCCTTGGCCAGGCGGCCGGCGGTCGCGTGGACAATCAGGCGGTATTCGAACTTGTCGCGCTGACGGCGTTGGTTTGGCTTCCGATCATTCTGACGCTGACGCTGTTCGTTTCGGTCCTGATGACGCTGACGCGCGCTTATCGTGATTCCGAAATGATCGTGTGGTTTTCGGCGGGCCGCAGCCTGACGGCGTGGATCGAACCAGTGCTGCGCTTCGCCTGGCCGATTGTGATATCGATCGCGCTGCTCGCGTTGTTCGTCACGCCATGGTCGAATTCTCAGATCGAAGAAATGCGCGTGCGGTTTGCACAGCGTGATGATGTGAGCCGCGTCGCACCGGGCCGCTTTATCGAGTCCGGTGGCACCGATCGCGTCTTCTTCGTCGAGTCCGTCGATGTGCTCGATGGCCAGGTGCGTAACGTTTTTGTCAACATGCGCAGCGGGGGCAACGAAGGTCTGATCGTCGCTGCCAAAGGCGTGATCGAACTCGCAGACAACGGCGATCGCTTTCTGGTGCTCGAACAGGGTCGGCGCTACGAGGCAACGCCGGGCAAGCTCGAGTATCGAACGATGGAGTTCGATCGCTATGCGATCCGTCTCGAAAGCCGGGCCGATCAGCCGATTGCCGAGCAGCGCGCGAAATCGTTGACGCTGATGCAGCTGTTGTCCGAACCCACGCAACTGAACCTAGGCGAGATTATGTGGCGCATCGGACTGCCGATCGTAGCGTTGTTGGTGAGCCTGCTTGCCATTCCGTTGGCTTTCGTGAACCCCCGGGTAGGCCGTTCGTTCAATCTGATTGTGGCCGTGCTGCTTTTCGCTTTTTATCTAAATGTGTTGAATACCGTACAGGCCTACGTGCAGCAGGGCAGGCTTGGCTTCAACATCGGTGTGTGGATCGTGCACGCGCTGTTCCTGGCGCTGGTCATCGCGTTGTTTACGCGCCGCGTGTACATGCAGCGCTGGTTGCCGCGCTGGGCGCAGGTCGCGAAGCGCGCTCGCGCGCCGGAATCCGTGTGAGAACGATCCGGCGCTATCTGTGGCTCGAGATCGCGAGCGCAAGCCTGTTCGTGTTGTTTGCCCTGCTCGCACTGTTTCTGTTTTTCGACATGGTGGCGCAGCTCGATGAGATCGGGCAGCGCGGTTTTCGATTTCGTGACGCGCTTTTTTATGTGGCCCTGACGCTGCCATCCCGCACATACGAGCTGATGCCCATTGCGGCACTGATCGGGACTATTTACGCGCTATCGAAGCTGGCGGCCAATTCCGAATTCACGATCATGCGGGTGTCTGGCATGAGCACGCGTCGCCTGATGAATAGCCTGATCGGCATCGCGCTGATTTTCGTCGTTTTGACCTACCTGGTGGGCGAATTCATCTCCCCGCCCGCCGAGGCACTGGCGCAGAAAGCGCGGCTTCAGGCAACCGGATCGCCGGTGACCGTGCGCGAATTTCGCTCGGGTGTCTGGGTGCGCGACGTCGTCAGGCAGCCAGGCGCGGGAGGCATTGCGGCTTTTCGCTTCATCAATGTCAGACAAGTCGCGCCCGATTCAACGACCAAGGACTGGAGAATTTTTGAATTTGATCGGGATTACAAGCTGCGATCGATCATGACAGCGGAGACCGGAAAGTACGATCCGGAAACCGGCTGGAAGCTGCTGAACGTTGTCGAAACGCGATTGCCTGGTCCGATCTCCGGCGCCACGGTGCCGCAAATTAGAGCCGCCCGCACCGAAGTCGTGAAATCGGATGAGGTAGCGTGGGCATCGGACTTAAAGCCGGACATCTTTGGGGTGATGATCGTGCAACCCGAACGCATGGCCGGCTGGGACCTGGCTCAATACATCCAACATTTGGCAGACAACCGCCAGCAAACCGAGCGTTACGAGATTGCATTCTGGAGCAAGCTGTTCTACCCATGGGCGGTCGTCGTGATGATGGTGCTCGCGCTGCCCTTCGCGTTCCTGCACGTGCGCTCGGGTGGCGTTAGCTTCAAGATTTTCGCTGGCGTGATGATCGGCGTTGCGTTTTATGGGCTAAACAAGTTGTTCGCCCATCTCGGATTGCTAAACACCTGGCCGCCGATCGTTGTCGCTGCCCTTCCGAGTTTGGTCGTGCTGGCGACAGCGATGAGCGCGTTGTATTGGATCGAGCGGCGGTAAGTCGTGGATTTGGCGGGTATGCATCAGTGGGTGGCGCAGCGATGACAGATGCTTGCGCTCTGAGACGACAAAACGGCGCTCAACTTGCAGCCAACGGCTCTCGAGTCACTGCGATGCCAGCTACGCGCACTTCAACGTCGTGAGGACGGCGATCGTCGATAAGGACAATGTGACCCGCGTCCTGAGAGACACCGTCAACCGTCACTAGAGTGGTCTCTGGCAGTTCCTCATTTGTGTCGAAGCGCCGCACTGCGATGCGGTACTCGGTCTCTCGATATCGATACGTCAACTTGTATTCGTTCCAGTCCGATGGCAAGCAGGGCGCGATCTGCAAATTATTCCCTTCGAGCTTCGCTCCCAGTAGCGACTCGACGATCAATCGGTACATCCAGCCCGCCGAACCTGTGTACCAGGTCCACCCGCCGCGACCGGTGTGCGGCGCGACCGCGTACACATCTGCGGCAACGACATAAGGCTCTACTTTGTAAATCGCCGTCGCTTGCGCCGACACTCCGTGATTGACCGGATTGATCATCGAGGTCAGTTCCCATGCTCGGCGGCTGTCACCAAGCGCGGCAAATGCCATCGCGGTCCAGATGGCAGCATGCGTGTATTGCCCACCGTTTTCGCGCACGCCCGGTACATAGCCGCGGATGTATCCCGGGTCGAGATCCGATTTGTCGAACGGCGGATCCAGCAACTGGATCAGGCCGTGGTCACGTCGCACCAGCCGCGCATACACCGCATCCATCCCGCGGCGTGAGCGCTCGGCGTCGCCCGCGCCCGACAGCACTGACCAGCTTTGCGAGATCGAATCGATCTGGCACTCGGTATTCGTCTTCGATCCAAGCGGCGTGCCGTCGTCGAAATACGCACGCCTATACCAATCGCCGTCCCAGGCGTTTTGTTCGATTCGCATCGACAGCTGTGCCGCCTCCTGTTCGCAGCGCGCCGCAAATGAGGTATCGCCGCGAATTCTTGCTATCGGCGCAAACTGCTTCAGCACGTAAAACAGAAAAAATGCGAGCCATACGCTTTCGCCTTTGCCGCGCATTCCGATCAGGTTCATGCCGTCGTTCCAGTCGCCGGAACCGATCAGTGGCAACCCGTGTTCGCCAAATTTCAGGCCGTGAAGAATGGCGCGTACGCAGTGCTGATAAACATCGGCGCTCTCGTCGGATCGCACCGGCATGTCGTAGTACGAATCATCCTCGGCATTGACCGGGCGGCCCTCGAGAAAGCGGGAGGTCTCATCGAGAATGGATCTGTCGCCGGTTGAGACGACGTAGCGGCTCACGGCCAGTGGCAGCCACAAATAATCGTCGGAGCAATGCGTACGCACACCGCGGCCTGAAGGAGGATGCCACCAGTGCTGCACATCCCCCTCGACAAACTGACGGCTTGCACAGAGCGCAATCTGCGCACGTGTTGCGCGCGGCTCCGTGTGAATCAGCGCCATCACATCCTGCAGCTGGTCGCGAAAGCCATACGCACCCCCTGACTGGTAATAGCCGCTTCTAGCCCACAGGCGACATCCCATCGTTTGATAGATGAGCCAGCCGTTAGTCAAAACGTTAAGTGCTGCGTCGGGCGTTTCGATCTGCACAGCGCCGAGCGTATGTCGCCAATGCTGCAACACCGCTTCGAGCGCTTCATGCGCGGTCGCAACACCTCGAAACCGCTGCACCAAGGCGTTCGCGGCCGCGACATTGTTTGCAGCGCCGAGTCGAAACACGACTTCGCGCTCCTGATCGGGTGTCAGGTCAAACGTCACCTGCATCGCAGCGCATGGGTCAAGGGCGGCGCCGACGCGACCGGACAGGCGTGTTCGCCGCATTGCCGCTGGATTGCGCCAGCTGCGGTTACGGCCGATGAACTCGGTCCGATCGCCCGTTACTGTGCGTGCCGAATCGTCGATGTCGAAGAAGCCGATCCATTCCGCGAATTCGATGTTGAATGGATTACGCGCGTAAATCGCGCCCGTCCTTGCATCGATTTCGGTGCTGACGTGCATGCTGGACTTGGTTCGCAAGTCGCCGAGCACCCACTCGACATACCCGGTCACCGACAGCCGGCGCGGTCGATCCGATCGATTCGTCAGCTTCAGCGCCGAAAATTTGACCGAGGCGTCGAGCGCTACGAAAACAGTCAGCTCCGAGTGAATGTCATCCTCGATGCGCTCGAAGACGCTGTAGCCGAAGCCGTGGCGCGTAACGGTCGGTGCGATATCGTCCGGCGCCGAGATCGCAGACGAGCTGGGTGACCAGAACTTTCCAGTCTCCTCGTCACGGATGTAAATGGCCTCGCCATTCGCTTCGTCGATTAGGTCGTTGTGCCAAGGCGTCAGGCGATACAGATGTGCATTGGTGCTCCAGGTATAGGCCTCCCCGCTTTCGGACACCACGGTCCCGAAATCCGGATTCGCCAGCACGTTGACCCATGGCGCAGGTGTTGCCTCCCCTTTGGGCGGGGCGATGACGTACTCGCGCCCGTCAGGCGTGAAGCCGCCTAGGCCATTGAACAGGATCAGATCATCGATGATCGGCTGCAGCGGCGGCTCAGGTCGATAGGTGCGGGTCGGCGTCAGATGCGGCACGCGCACGTCGACCGGAGCGCGGCGATTAACTTGTTCAGCCAGTGTTCCGCGCGCATCCGAGATGATGACGCGCGCTACCGATTCGAATAACAACCGATCTTCATTTGAAATCTGCTCGGCGTGCCGGACGAATATTCCGCCGGGACGATCGACGAAGTGCGCTTCGACACCGGCCGCGATCAAACCGAGAATTTGCTCCTGCAGCTGCTGCCGATACACGTCGTGATCTTCGTTCCAGATCACGAGGTCCACTGCAAGTCCCTTCAGTCTCCAGTAAGCGTGCGCCTGCACCAGTTGCCGTACCAGATCGATACTCGCTGCCTTCGAGATCTGCAGCAGCACGATCGGCAGATCACCGGAAATTGCGTATCCCCAGAGCGCCGACTGTCCGCGGCGGTTGCGCATCAGCACGCTCGATGCACCACGCAGCGATGCGTTGGCGTACAGCACTGAGCTCGCGAGACGCCCGTAAAGCTGCGCGTCGGCCTCGGTGGCGTTGAGTTGGCGCAGCACGACCTGGCTGTGCGTCCATGTCAGGTCAAACACGCGATCGGCGAGCCGACGGTCCTGATATTTCTCGATCAGGCCCATTACCGCATCGCGCGTCTCGGCAACGCCGCACACGATGTCGACCGTTGCTGAATCGCTCGGTTCGAGCGTGACCTGCTGTCGGATTGACGCGATCGGATCGAGCACCGATCCGGCGGAGCCCGACAGCGCGCCGCGGCCAAGCAGTGCGCGCGGGGCGGCGACGGTGCCGCCGCGACCGATAAAGCGCACGCGGTCGGTTTCGAAGGAAGGCACAGCCGCATTACCGTGCACTGTCATCAATTGAAACGATATCGGGGTGTGTTCGTCGCGTGAGCGCGGGCGGCGCGTGCACAAGATAGCGGCGCGCCCCGCAATGATCTCGGTCTGCACGAACAAATTGCTGAAGGCGGTATGCAGCGCGTCGGCTGCCGCAGGGGCCAGCACCATTTCGGCGTAGCTTGTGATTTCAATTGTCCGGCGTGTTCGGCTACGGTTGGTGATGCGCACGCGCCGCAGCTCGATGTCGTCCTCCGGCGAAACGACAATTTCGGTGTGCGTTTCAATATCGAGATCGCGGCGGCGAAACTCGGCGCGGCCCTCGGTAAAGATCGCTTCGTAGTGCTCGGTCGGACGTAACGTCGGTTGATGTGCAACCGACCAGAACGCACCCGTGGAAACGTCGCGCAGGTAGCAGAACATGCCCCAGTTGTCGCATGTGCTGTCCTCGCGCCAGCGCGTGATCGCGAAGTCTTTCCAGCGGCTGCTGCCGCCGCCGGCGTTGGTGACCATCACGTGATAGCGGCCGTTGGACAGCAGATGCGCTTCGGGCACCGGTGTGTTCGGCGTGGCCAAAACGCGTACCGGCGGCTCGGCGCTCGCTTGGCTGACATCGAGGTCGGGCGCGATCGTCGCTGTCGCATAAAACGGTGTCGCACGCGGTACGCGTTCCTGCAGCAGCAACAGCGTTGCCTTGAAATGCGGGTCCGATTCGAAGCGCTTCTGCATGACCCTGTCGAGCAGCGCATGCGAGAACGAGAGCAGGCTCATTCCGTGGTGGTGCGCCATGAACGATTGAATGATGCTGCTCGACTCGCCACGCCTCTGGCGCGACGGGGTGTAATCGATCGCTTCGAACATCCCGAAGCGCGCATACAGTCCTTCATCGGCAAGCCGCAGAAGGTTCGCACATGCCGCGGTCGGGGCGACCATCAGCGCCAGTGCCGACGCATAGGGGGCGATAACCAGATCATCGGCAAGCCCACGCTTCAGTCCAAGTCCCGGAACGCCGAACGCGCGGTATTGATAATTGTCGTGCGTATCGACGGCGTTGTAGCCGCACTCGGAGATCCCCCATGGAACGCCGCGCTGGCGTCCGTAATCGATTTGCCGCTCAACGGCCGCGTGGTACGTCTGATCGAGCAACGTATTTTCGTACGTCGGCATCATCAGCAGCGGCATCAGGTATTCGAACATCGAGCCGCTCCACGAGAGCAGCACCGGCTCGCCGCCCGTGGATGTCAGCAGTCGTCCGAGTGCGAACCAGCTTTCTTGCGGCAGCTTGCCCTGCGCAATCGCAACGAAGTCCGCCAACCGCGCTTCCGATGCAAGCAGGTCGTAATAACTTGCATCGGCGCGCGCGGTGCCTACGTTGTAGCCGATCACGAACTGGCGCCGCACGCGATCGAACAGGAAGGCATAGTCGACTTCTGACAGTGCGCCCGCCAGCTGAACTAAAGCGTCGATTGCAGCGATTCGCTCGCGAGCTCGCTGCACGCCCTGCGCGAGCAATTTCTCGGCCTCGGACACCTCGGCGTCCTGTGCTTCGTCGATCGCGGCCAACGCTCGCAGCGTAATGGCGCCGGCACCTTTGACATCGAGGGCAGCGGTGGTTTTGCTTTCCGGTGTTGCGAGCCATGGGGCAAGCCAAACCAATTCGTCGCGCAAACCCACGCACTGGCGCGACAGCGCTTCGGCCCACCCGTCGACTTCGACCAGATGCTGATCCGCGACGTCGGGCACTTCAGGTCCGGCAAACACGGGTGGCGCCGGCAACGCGACCGGCTGAGCCAGGAAATGCTCCGCTATCTCGGCCGCGCAATTCGCGAGTCGATCGATGTGGCTCCATATCGATTCGAGCGTGCTGGCGCTCTCTACGCCCGCACGCTCGAGCGCTGCAGCGAAGCGAACGACAGGCGGCGGCAGTTGCGAGCCGATAGCTTCGCGCAGAACCTCAAACGTGTCGCCGATGCCGCCGAGCCAACGGGCGTGCAGAATCGGTTCGTCCGGGAGGGCGGCAAGCCCCACGCGCAGCGTCAGCAGACTGCCCACAAAGTTTCCGCTGTCGACCGTCGAAACGTAACGAGGGTTCAGCGGTGCCAGCGTGCGCGTGTCGTACCAATTGAAAAAGTGGCCTCGATGCCGCTCCAGCGATTGCATCACGCGCATCGTGTTCGTCGTGCGCAACACGAACTGACCACCGGTTTGATAGCCCAAGTCGTGTGCGGTCAAATCTCCGAGCAGGGCAAGCCCGACGTTGGTGGGCGATGTGCGATGCGCGATAACGACGCCACTTTTCTGCTGCACGTTGTCGGGCGGCAGCCAGTTCTCTTCGGCGTTGACGTACGTCTCAAAAAATCCCCAGGTTCTGCGAGCAAGCCGGCGCACAAACTTCACCTGAGCCAGCGACAACTCGTCGATGCGCGGCGCCAGCGGCCGGCTAACCCACCACGCGAGTGCGGGTGAAACCAGCCACAGCAACAGAACCGGCGCGGCGATGCGCAGCGCCGAAGCGTTCATGGCGGGCATCACCGTCCAGGTCAATACGGCGATCGTCGGTGCGATCCACATCGTCTGATACACCGCAGACAGGTCGCTGCTGTGACTGTCTTCGAGCTGCCGTTCGACGATGCTCGAAGGCTTCCACTCGAGCAGTTGTCGGTGCGATATCAGCGCGCGCCAGAGCGTGCGCACAATGGCGTCGACGGAATAGAACGCTTCATACGGCAGCCATGCGAGCGCCAGCAGCGATTGCATAAACTGTGTTTGCGCAGTACGCGCGACGGCGATAAGGTGTTGTTCGACCGACGTCTGGCGTGGCTTGCGCAGCAGATCAGTAAGCGAAGTGGCGAGCGCGGGCAGTAAAAGCACAGCGAAAACCAGCGCTGTCCATAGCGACGGATACGGAAGCGCAGCCCAGCCCAGCAGCAGCAACAGCAGCAGCGATGTCGGCACGAGGCTGCGCCTCAGGTTGTCAACGATCTTCCACTGCGACAACCAGGACAACGGGTTCAATACGCGACTTCCATCGGGAAGCGGTACGCGGTGGCGCAGCCAGCCGATCAGCTGCCAATCCCCACGAATCCACCGATGCCGACGCGCAACATCCGCGCTGTAGCGCGACGGAAACTGCTCGTAAAGCTGAACATCGCTTAGCAGACCCGAGCGCGCCAGACAACCTTCGAGAAGATCGTGACTAAGAATGCGGTTCTCCGGGAATCGATGCGCCAGCGCACTCTCAAACGCATCGACGTCGTAAATACCCTTACCGATGAACGACCCCTCGTGAAATACGTCCTGGTACACGTCCGAGACGGTGCGGGTGTAGGGGTCGAGTCCCGGCTCGCCGCTGTACAGCCGCGCGTAAGGTGAGCGGCGAGTCTCAGGCAGGCTCACCGCAACCCGCGGCTGCAAAATTCCATACCCCGCGGTGACGACATGCTGAGGCTTGATCCGCTGCTCGCGATCCGGATGTGCTGGATCAAAATGCGGCCGATCGAATTGAGGTTCGTTGAGCGGGTGCGCCATTGCGCCGACGAGCTGACGCGCGCTATCGCGTGGCAGTTGTGTATCCGTATCCAGCGTGATGACGTACTTCACCTGCAGCAACGGTTCAGTGTTTCCGACGATCACGGAAAATGCGTCGCCCGGATGCCCGCGCAGGAGTGCGTTCAGATCGCCGAGCTTGCCCCGTTTTCGCTCGCGGCCCATCCACGCCCGCTGCTGCGGATTCCAGCGGCGCGGACGATGCAACAGATAAAAAATATCAACAGGCGATTGTGGGTCGGTGACATAAGACTTGTTGAGCGCATTGATTCCATCGCGCGCAAGCTGCAGCAATGCTTGATCGCCAGGGAGCGTTTCCTGATCCGCATCGGGAAAATCGGTCAGCAGGGCAAAGTGCAGATGCGCGTCGCGGTTGGCAAGAAAGCGCACCTCGAGAGATTCGATCAGTTTTTCCACGCCTGTTATATCGGTCAGCAGGGTGGGAACTGCGACCAGCGTGCGCGCCTTCGGTGCGATGCCTTCGCTGTAGTCCATTCGCGGCAACGGGCGCGGCTTTATCAGCAGCGTTACAAGCCAGTTGACGAATGACAACGCCAGCTGGCTCGTCGCTAGCAGAAGGAGCAGGATGACGAAGGCAAGTAGTGCGATCGACGCGGCGTCGCCAGGACTAGGACTCGCCACATGCGGAAACACGCGTGCGGTGAGACCGAGGGTCAGTGTGACGGTTATTGCAACGACCGTCCCAAGATAGATCGACAACGGGTGCCTGCGCCCGAACATCCGAAGCGCGTAAAGAGCAGAGCGCTTGACGCCGACTGCGCGGGAGAGCGCGGGCAACCCCTCGTCTATCAGGTAGAAACCGACATGCGCGGCGCGTGGATCGGTCTTATCGACGCCGCTGCGTGCGAGTTCGATCGCCTTGGCCGCCACTTCCGACTCTGACAATGTGCTGCGTCTTGCAGTCTGTTCAGTGGCGTGGCGGTAGCTGTCGCGCGTTGCGAATTCCATCGCCGCATAAACCCCGGCGGGATCGTCACGCAATATCTTTTCGACGTCGCTTGTCTGTTCGACGAACTCGCGCCAGTCGATCGCGCTCAACAACCGCAGGCTGCCAATACTGTTGCTGATCGACACTTGATGCGAAGCCTGCAGCTGGGCTTCGAGCTGCACCAACTGGTCGATCGTCAGATGCGATTCAGCAAGCTGCTGTTCGATCCACGTGAGCGCCAACGCGAGTGCCGGGCTCTGGCCCTGCAACCGGCGGGTCAATTCGGCGACGAAGGCGCTTCCGAGCGGTGGCGACGAGCGCGCCATGTCGGCAATCACCAGAATCAGGCTCTTCGGATCGCTCTCGGCCATTTCCATCATCTGGTCGGCCCACACGTTCGCCAGATCGCGATCAGCGCGCGCACCCGCCATACGCACTCCGACGCGGCGCAGGTTTTCGATCAGCGCAAGACGCAGCATGATGGGAATCGCCCACAGCTCTCCAAGCTTCAATGGAGTCACCGTCTGATAGGCGGCTACGAAACGGCTCAGGCGGTGCGCGTCGACCAGGCCATCGCCGTGCGATATCGTTTCGAGCGCAATGTCGTAGACGCGCGGCAATCCCGCGGACGGCCCGGTTGCCAGCCGTGGAAGCTCGCGGCTGTAGCCTCGCGGCAGATGTCGCTTCGCGGTAGCGATCTGCTCTTCGATCAAATGAAAGTTATCGATCAGCCACTCGCCAGCCGGCGTGATGCGCTGATATGTGGAGAGCGACTCGGTCAGCAGGTTGCAAACTTCGACCAGCTTGGTCTCGTTGTCAGCCAGTCGAGCCAGCAGTGGCTCACGCCAGCGCCGGGACGTTATCTTGTGCGTGGCCGCGAGCGTCTTGCCGTACTGCTCCATCTGATCGGCGCTGAAAAGCTCCGACCGCAACGGTGCTTCTTCGACGGACGACGCGAGCGATAACGCGCTGGTAGAAAAACGCGTCTTAAATTGGGTCAGGTGCCCGAGGATGGAACTGCTGCTCGCCCGCAATTAAGACGTCCAACACGTTGGTGTGCGAGGGAGGCAGGATAGCAAGTTGCTGGTGTTGGACGTGAGGCCAGTCGCAGCCGGCGCTGCACTATCCTGTGGCCAAACCGATTCGCAGGACCAGATGCCACCGCTTCCATCAGATGCTTTTGTATTGTTCGGCGCCACCGGGGATCTGGCGTACAAAAAAATATTTCCCGCGCTGCAGGCCATGATTCGCAACGGCGAGCTTGACATGCCGGTCGTGGGCATTGCGCGCGAAGGATGGTCGCTGTCAAAGTTACGACAGCGCGCGCGCGAATCGCTGCAAAACAATGGCGGCCTCGACGCGGCGGCTTTCGAAAAGCTCGCGGCCCAACTGCGG
>DATEOP010000025.1:0-4206 GCA_035274065.1 Burkholderiaceae bacterium | reverse complement strand
GCCGATCGACACATGCGCGAGTCCGCCGCGGATCCAGCCGAACAGCGCCGAAGCGAATGCGATCAGCCGGTGCGAAATGCCTGACGCATTCATGATGGCGCCCGCCAGAATGAACAGCGGGATTGCGAGCAGCGGGAAATTGGTCGCGCCGGTGTACGTGACGAGAGCGAGATTGGGCAGGCTCCCGACGCCGTGACTGACAACCATGGCCACCAGCGCCACGATGCCGAGAGAGACTGCGATCGGCACGTTGATCAGCACCAGCACAAGCACTGCACCAAACAGCAACAGCATCGTGCTCATCGCATGGCTCGCTCTGCGTGCTTGATTAGTGCAGCGCGTCTGCCATTACATCGGCCGGTGCCGGCGGTTCGCGCCCGATCAGCAGATCGATCAGGTATGTGACCTCCGCAATCACAATCAGCGCCGCCGAAATCGGAATCACCGACTGCACGACACTCATCGGTATCCACGGCAAACTCACCAACGCGTCACCGTGCAGGATCGGCAGAATCGACGCGCCGACCCAACCAAGCAATACGAAGAATACGATCACAAGCACCTGTGCCGCGATGTTGAAGCCGCGGCGCAGTGGCCAACGGAGCTGATCGATGACTTCGGGACAGCCGATGTGCGCCCGTCTAACCGAAGCCAGCGCCGAGCCGTAAAACGTAAGCCATGCCAGCATCACCGAAGCGAGCTCGTCGTACCAGGTAAGCGATGCGCCGAGTGAGCGAAAGATCACGCCCAATGTGACCTCGGCGGCGAGAAGGACCATAAGTGCGCCGACCACCCATTCGAGCAGCCGACCGTAGCGTTCGCGGAAACGCCGCAAGCTTGCTGCAAGCGGCGTTTCGCGAGCGAGGTGCGGCGTCACTTGCCGAGCGCAACAGCGCGATCGATCACTTCCTTCGCACCGCTAACTTCCTTGCCGAATTCTTCGTAGATCGGACGGCTGGCTGCAATAAACGATTCCTTGTCGACCTCGTTCACCTGAATACCGCCGGATTTGAGCTTTCCAAGGAGATCAGCATCGTCTTTCGCGGCGGTTTCATACACATAGGCTTGCGTTTCGCGTGCAGTATCTTCGAGCACCTTGCGTACGTCGGCCGGTAACGTGTTCCAGTGGCGAGTTCCGACGACCACGTAGGCGGGCGTGTACACGTGGCCAGACAACGAAAGATACTTTTGCACTTCGTTCAGCTTGGCTGAATAAATTTGCGTGAATGGATTTTCCTGCCCGTCCATCACACCTGTCTGCAGGGCTGTGAAGAGCTCCGAGAATTTCATCGGGCTCGGATTCGCCCCGTAGGCCTGAAACATCTTCACGCGCCATTTGCCTTCCGGCACGCGCAGCTTGATTCCCTGCAGGTCGGCCGGGGTCTTGATCGGACGTCGGTTATTGGTGATGTGCCGTACGCCGTTCTCCCACACCGCCAGGACTTTGAGCCCCTTCTTGTCCGCCTCGGGCGCAATCTTCGGCCAGAAAAGCTCCTTCTCGATGCGCGCCATGTGCGCGCGATCCTTCACGATGTAGGGCAGATCGAAAATACCGAACAGGTCCACCTCGGAGCTCATTACGGTTGATGGCACGGCCATGTCGAGCGTTCCGAGCTTCAGCTTCTGGATCATTTCGCGATCACCGCCCAGCTGACTGGAGCCATAAACGACGACCTTCGCCTTACCTCCGAGCTTTGCATTGGCACGCCGTGCGAACTCGTCCGCGCTTTTTTGGAAAATCGAACCCGGCTCTCCGACGTGGCCGATCTTGATTTCCGTTTGCGCCTGGCTGGGTGCAGCTGCAATTAGAAGCAGGCTGGATGCAGCTGCGACCACCGTGACGCGCAGCAGCATGCGGCGGCGTGCCGCGCCTATGGCGAAATCGATGTTCATGTTGTCTCCGTGTCTTGTTAGATGTGAACCGTTAAGTCTATGCAGCTTGCGCCAGCTTTGCAGTCGGTGTTTGCGCCAGATACGCCATCGCCGCATCGACGCCGCCGGCTCGATGCGGAATGCCAGCAAGCTTCAATCCCATTTCGACGCCCGCCAATGTGCCGCACAGCATCAACTCGTTGAAGTAGCCAAGATGCCCGATGCGAAAGACCTTGCCCGTGACCTTGCCAAGCCCTTGTCCAAGCGACATATTGAAGCGCTCGAGCACGATCTTGCGCAACGCATCGGCGCTGTGTCCATCGGGAACGATCAGCGCGGTCAGCGATGAGCTGTATTCGGCGGGGTTTACGCAAAGAATCTCTAAACCCCATGCGCGCGCGGCGCGGCGCGTCGCTTCGGCTAGCCGATCGTGCCGCGCGAACACGTTCGGAAGACCCTCGGCAAAGAGCATCTCGAGCGCCTCATGCAGCCCATAGAGCAGATTGGTCGCGGGCGTGTACGGAAAGTACCCGGTGACGTTGGAAGCGATCATCTCGCTCCACTCCCAGTACGACCGCGGCAGCTTGGCGTGCTTGGACGCCGCAAGGGCCTTGGCGCTGATCGCGTTGAACGACAGCCCGGGCGGCAGCATCAAGCCCTTTTGCGAGCCGCCTACGGTGACATCGATGCCCCATTCGTCGTGCCGGTAGTCGATTGAACCCAGCGACGAGATCGTGTCGACCTGCAGCAGCGCAGGGTGCCCGGCGCGGTCAATCGCGCCGCGAATCGGCGGAATCGCCGTCGTGACGCCGGTCGATGTTTCGTTGTGGACCACACAGACGGCTTTGATTGCGTGCGTCGAGTCGGCGCGCAAGCGCTTTTCGATCTCCGCAGGATTTGCACCCTGGCGCCAGTCCCCGGGCATGAAATCGACGACCAGCGACATTCGCTCGGCCAGCTTCTTCCACAAAGTCGCAAAGTGCCCGGTCTCGGCCATCAGCACGCGGTCACCGGGCGACAATGTGTTGACCAATGCCGCTTCCCACGCCCCCGTGCCGGATGCCGGATAAATGACCACATCGTGCTCGGTCTGGAACACGCGCTTGATGCCGGCGAGCACGTCCTTTCCTAGGACGCCGAACTCAGGCCCGCGATGATCGATCGTCGGGTGGTCGATCGCGCGCAGCACGCGATCGGGCACGTTCGTCGGTCCTGGAATCTGCAGAAAGTGACGGCCTGACGGATGACTGTCGAGTTCGAGCATCGCGGGACTCTCTCTAAGCACTCTCGGGAAGCCGAACTTTAACGAATCCTCGCCGCCCATTGCGTCAATGCGGCGCTGGCGCGTCTATATTCATTGTGAATGAACGATCTGTCACAACCGCTTGTCTTCCATCCGCCGCGGGCAGACACCGAGCTCGCAAGGCGCCTGCGCAATGCAGTACAGGGTGAGGTGCTGTTCGATCGTGCCTCGCGCGGCCGCTACTCGACCGACGCATCGATCTATCAAGTCGAACCGATCGGCGTGCTGATTCCCAGGGCCCAGGAAGACGTACGTGCTGCCATCGACATCTGTCGTGAACTGCGGGTACCCATGTTGCCGCGCGGCGCCGGGAGTTCGCAGTGTGGACAAACGGTGGGCGCCGCGCTGGTTATCGATCACAGCAAGCACTTAAACGGCGTGATCTCGTTCGACAAGGAAGCGTGCTCCGTCACCGTCGAACCCGGCATCGTGCTCGACGCGCTAAACAGTTGGCTGAAGCCGCACGGACTATGGTTTCCAGTCGATGTCAGTACTAGCGCGCAATGCACGCTCGGCGGCATGGCCGGCAACAACTCGTGCGGCTCGCGCTCGATCGCGTACGGCAACATGGTGCACAACGTACTGGCCATCGATGCGCTGCTGTCCGATGGTACTGAAGCCTGGTTCGGTCCCGAGGCCGAAATGGCTGCCAGCTCGCCGCGCATCAACAAACTGCTCGAGGGGTTGCGCAGCATCGCGGTGCGCGAATGGGACGAGATCGACCAGCGCGTTCCCAAGGTGATGCGTCGAGTCGGCGGCTACAACATCGACGTGTTCCTGCCGCAAAGCGAACGTCCATACACCGCAGACGGCAGCGTCAACATGGCGCACCTGCTGGTGGGCAGTGAAGGCACGCTCGCGTGGACCAGCGCGCTGACGTTGCAGCTCGTGCCGCTACCGGTGAAGCGCACGCTCGGAGTCGTCAACTTCCCGACGCTGTATCGCGCGATGCAGTGTGCGCAGCACATCGTCACGCTAAAGCCTTCGGCTGTCGAGCTGGTCGATCGCACGATGATCGAGCTTGCGCGCGG
>DATEOP010000024.1:0-7310 GCA_035274065.1 Burkholderiaceae bacterium | reverse complement strand
ACGCGGCTGCCCAACAAGGCGCTCGCCGATCTCGATGGACTGCCGATGGTCGTTCGAGTCGCGCGCAATGCAAAAAAAAGCGGCGCAGCGCGTGTGATCGTGGCTGCCGACGACCGCGAAATCATCGACGCATGCAGCGCGTACGGCGTCGATGCGATGCTGACGTCAAAGGCGCACCCAAGCGGCACCGATCGCCTAGCCGAGGCCGCGCGTCTGCTGGCGCTCGACCCGCGGACGGTCGTTGTTAACGTGCAGGCCGACGAGCCACTATTGCCGCCCGCGATCGTGAGCGATGTCGCGCAGTTACTGCACTCGAGCATCGACTGCGAGATTGCCACTGCCGCGCATCAGATCGTCGACGCAAGTGAGTTTTTCAGCCCTGACGTCGTCAAGGTTGTCGTCGATCACAAAGGGCGAGCGCTGATGTTTTCACGCGCTCCGATTCCCTGGTCTCGCGACGCCTTTGCAAAGGCGCCTTCGGTGTTGCCTGCCGGACTTCCCGCATTTCGGCATGTCGGGCTCTATGCCTATCGCGCTTCGTTTCTGGCGCGCTTTCCGGCACTTCCGAGGTCGGCTATTGAGGAGCACGAAAAGCTCGAACAGCTGCGTGCGTTGACACAGGGGATTGGAATCGTGGTGTTGCAGCTTGCCACTGCGTTACCGCCGGGCGTCGATACGCCGGACGACTTGCAGCGTGTGCGGTCAATGATCGCGGACTAAACTCGCCGCCCATCCTTGCAGTTCACCGGGGGCCGTAATGATCAAGCGTTATTTCGCAATGTTCGCGGCAACGGCTGTCTTAGCGGTCACTGCGGCGGACGCCAAGACGTTGCGCTGGGCATCGCAGGGCGATCCGCAGACCGCTGACCCGTTCTCGCAGAACGAGGGTCTGACCAATATGTTCTCGCAGTCCGTTCACGACACGCTGGTGATGCGCGACAACACCTTAAAGCTCGTGCCTGGGCTTGCAACAAGCTGGCAGCAGATCAATCCCACCACCTGGAGGTTCACGCTGCGCCAGGGTGTGAAGTTTCATGACGGCTCGCCTTTTACAGCGGATGACATCGTTTTTTCGTACGAGCGAGCCAGCCACCCGAACTCGCAGCTGCGTCAATATGCGATTCCGGTCGGCAAGCCGCGCAAGATCGACGACTTCACAGTTGAGTTCGTACAGGACAAACCCAATCCAATCACGCTGGAGCACGCCACGACGATTTACATCATGAGCAAGGCGTGGGCGACCAAAAACAAGGTCGAGCGGCCGCTCGACTTCAAGGCGAAAGAAGAAACGTTTGCATCGCGCAACGCCAACGGCACCGGTGCGTGGATCCTGGTCTCGCGCGAGCCGGGAATCAAGACAGTTCTGCGGCGCAATCCCGATTGGTGGGGTGCCAAGGACGGCCGCGCGCCCGGCAACGTCACCGAGGTGATCTATACGCAGGTCAGCGCAGACCCAACACGCACCGCCGCACTATTGTCAGGGCAGGTCGATTTCATTCTCGACCCGCCGCCGCAAGACGTCCGTCGCATCGAAGAGAACAAGGGCACCAAGATTGTGCGAGGGCCGGAAAACCGCGTCATCTTTTTTGGCTTCGACCAAACCCGTGATGAGCTGCTCTACTCGAACGTCAAGGGGAAAAATCCGTTCAAAGATGTCCGCGTGCGGCAGGCCGTCTACCAGGCGATTGATATAGAGGCGATCAAGTCGCGGATCATGCGTGGTTCGGCCCTGCCCACGGGCGGCATTACGCCATCGATCACTGCGTCGAATCCGGACGCCGAAAAGCGGCTCGCGTACGACGTCAACAGATCGAAGCAACTGCTGGCCGAAGCGGGCTATGCCAATGGGTTCGAAGTGACACTGGATTGCCCGAACAATCGCTACGTCAATGACGAGGAAATATGCATCGCGGTCGCGTCGATGCTGGCGAAGGTCGGCATGAGCACCAAGGTCAACACGCAGCCGCGCGCCACCTATTTTCCGAAGCTAGAAAAATATGACACCAGCATGTACATGCTCGGCTGGGGTGGTGCGATTACGGACGCGCAGACAATGCTGTCGCCGGTGCTGCGCTCGAAAGACGACAAGACCGGCAACGGCTCGTTCAACTACGGGCGCTATGTCAATCCGAAGCTCGATGCACTGATCGACAGCGCAGCGATCGAGTCAAATCCTGAGAAGCGACGCGACATCATCAGGCAAGCCATCGCCGAGCACAACGCGCAAGTGCATCACGTGCCTCTGCACCGCCAGATGATTCCGTGGGCGATGCGCAGCAACGTGACCGTCGTGCACCGGCCCGACAATGTGCTCAACATGGAATCGGTGACGATCGGCAGCAACGAGTAACGTCTCGCTGCTCACTAGGGGGGCCGGTTCGCCGGCCCTTTTTGTTGCGCGGCTTCATTTGGGTAAACTCGCGCGCTGCTTTGTCGAGACCGCAGCAGTCGCACATAACTAGAAGAGAAGTCGGGGGTGACAATGCGACTCATACTGCTGGGCCCGCCGGGTGCGGGTAAAGGCACACAGGCCGCGTTCATCAAGGAGCGTTACAAGATTCCACAGATCTCAACGGGAGACATGCTGCGTGCTGCGATCGCCGCGGGCACTCCGCTCGGCCAGGCCGCCAAGAAAGTGATGGACAGTGGCGCTCTGGTGTCTGACGACATCATCGTGGGCCTAGTCAAAGACCGCCTGCGCTCGCCGGACACGGCGAGCGGGTATCTGTTTGACGGCTTTCCACGCACGATCCCGCAGGCCGAGGCGATGAAGGACGCCAACGTCAAACTCGATTACGTCCTCGAGATCGATGTTCCGCACAGCGACATCATCGAGCGCATGAGCGGCCGCCGGGTTCACGCGCCGAGCGGGCGTGTGTATCACGTTAAGTTCAATCCGCCGAAGGTAGAAGGCAAGGACGATGTGACCGGCGAGCCCTTGATCCAGCGCGACGACGACAAAGAAGACACAGTCCGGAAGCGGCTTGCCGTATACCGCGATCAAACCAGCGATCTGCTGAACTACTACTCGGATCTGGCCGCAAGCGGCAACGCACAGGCGCCTAAATACCGCCGCATTTCAGGCGTAGGAAGTGTCGATGAGATCAAGCAACGTGTATTAGCCGCACTGGCTTCGTGAAAAGCAAGTAAGCGTCATAACAATTTAAGCAAGGAGAACAGCATGTCTGGATTGGCACTCGCGCTTGTCTGCGGCCTCGCGGCGGTGGTCTTTGGCGTGTGGTCCATTTCGTGGATTCTGAAGCAGCCCGCGGGCAATGCTCGAATGCAGGAGATCGCGGCCGCGATACAGCAAGGCGCGCAGGCGTATTTGAATCGCCAGTATCGAACGATCGCTATCGTCGGTGTCGTGCTCGCAGTCATCATCGCGATCGTGCCGCAGCTCGGCGTCTGGACCGCGATCGGCTTTGTGCTCGGCGCCGTTCTGTCGGGCGCGGCGGGTTACGTCGGAATGAACGTATCGGTACGCGCCAATGTGCGCACTGCGCAAGCCGCGACGTTGGGGTTGAATCCGGCCTTGAACGTTGCGTTTCGTGGCGGCGCGATCACCGGGCTTCTGGTGGTCGGGCTGGGGCTGATCGGCGTCGCCGGTTTTTATTGGGTTCTGCGCTCCACGCATGCGGCGGCCAGCGTACGCGAGCTGCTGCACCCGATGATCGGCTTTGCTTTCGGAGCGTCGCTGATTTCGATCTTCGCGCGGCTGGGTGGAGGCATATTCACCAAGGGCGCAGACGTCGGCGCCGATCTGGTCGGAAAAGTTGAAGCGGGAATACCTGAAGATGATCCGCGCAACCCGGCCGTCATCGCTGACAACGTGGGCGACAACGTCGGTGACTGCGCGGGCATGGCGGCGGATCTGTTCGAGACGTTCGCGGTGACGGTGATTGCGACGATGCTGGTCGGCGGCTTCGTCTTCCGCGGCACTGGTGATGCCGGCATCGTGTACCCGCTGGTGATTTCCGGAGTCTCGATCCTAGCGTCGATCATCGGCTGCATGTTCGTGAAGGCGCGCCCCGGCGGCAAGATCATGAACGCGCTGTATCGCGGACTGCTGGTGGCGGGCGTGATCTCGCTTGTGCTGTTCTGGCCTGTCACGCAGTGGATTCTGGGGCCGGTCATCGCAACTGCCGTCTCGTCCAAGGTCACCGTGATGAGTCTGTATCTCTGTGCGGTCGTCGGCCTCGTGTTAACCGCCGCACTGGTGTACATCACCGAGTACTACACGGGTACACAGTTCAAACCAGTCAAGTACGTCGCGCAGGCATCGACCACCGGGCATGCGACGAATATCATCGCCGGGCTTGCGGTGTCGATGAAGTCGTGCGCGTGGCCCGTGATCGCGATTTGCGTCGCTATTTTGACTTCGTACTGGCTGGCCGGTCTGTATGGGATTGCGGTGGCTGCTACATCGATGTTGTCGATGACCGGCATCATCGTTGCGCTCGATGCATACGGGCCGATTACCGACAACGCCGGCGGTATCGCCGAGATGTCGGGCTTGCCGAAGGAAGTTCGCGACGTCACCGATCCGCTGGACGCGGTGGGCAACACGACCAAAGCCGTGACCAAAGGCTACGCGATCGGATCGGCGGCGCTGGCGGCGCTGGTGCTGTTTGCCGACTACACCGGTGGGCTCGCCGCCGCGGGGATGAACATCACGTTCGAACTGTCCAATCCCAATGTCATCGTAGGGCTGTTCATCGGCGGGTTGATTCCATTCTTGTTCGGCGCAATGGCGATGGAGGCGGTCGGACGCGCAGCCGGTGCTGTCGTAGAAGAAGTAAGACGGCAGTTCCGCGACATCAAAGGCATCATGGAAGGTACCGGCAAGCCGGACTACAGCCGCGCCGTCGACATGCTGACAACATCCGCGATCAAAGAAATGATGATTCCGTCATTGCTGCCCGTGCTGGTACCGATTCTCGTTGGACTGTTGCTGGGACCTGCCGCGCTTGGCGGCGTATTGATGGGGACAATCATTACCGGGCTCTTTGTTGCGATCTCGATGACGACTGGCGGTGGCGCATGGGATAACGCCAAGAAGTACATTGAAGAAGGGCATCACGGCGGCAAGGGTTCGGACGCGCACAAGGCGGCAGTTACGGGTGACACCGTGGGCGATCCGTACAAGGACACCGCTGGGCCTGCGGTAAACCCGCTGATCAAGATCATCAACATCGTTGCGTTGCTGATCGTTCCGATCATTGCAACGGTTTATGGCGGGCGGCCCGTCAGCGGCAGCGCACCTGCTGTTGTTCCCTCAACGCAGATCGCTCCTCCGGCTTCGGCTCCAGCACCCGGACCCGTCGTCGCGCCGGCGAAGTAAGTGCAGCGTCGCGATGCAGGTGCGCGCAGCCGTTGAGGACGACCTACCGAAGATTCAGGCGATCTATGCGCATCACGTGACAACCGGTCTCGGTACTTTCGAGATCGAACCGCCTGACGTGCCGGAAATGCGCACACGTCACGCAAGGATTATCCAAACGGGCTTACCGTATTTGGTCGCCGAAGCCGACGGCCGCATCACCGGGTACGGCTATGCCAGCGAGTTTCGTCCGCGTGCGGCATATCGCAGCACCGTGGAAGACTCCATTTACGTCGCGCACGATGCCGTTGGGCTCGGTATTGGCCAGGCGTTGCTCAATGGCATCATCGACGCATGCACGGCGCTAGGGATGCGGCAGATGCTGGCGATCATCGGTGATTCGCACAACGCGGCATCGATCGGCGCGCATCGTGCATGCGGCTTTTCCTATGTCGGCGTGCTGACATCGGTCGGACGCAAGTTCGACAGGTGGGTCGATGTAGTCATCATGCAGCGCCCGCTTGGCGCCGGCGATGCATCAACGTTTCCTTAGGACGCTGCCGGTACGCGCGTATCAGTCGTTTGGCGTCCCGTAGGTCGAAACTGCTGGCGCGTTATTTGCTGACATCTCCTCCGTCGCCAGTCATCCAACTGGCTAATTGCAAGCATCGCGCAAAACGATCAGATTGCTACTACTGGTCCACGAACACTTAGATCGAAGAGGATTTAACGTGTCCCCCAGCCAAACACCGCTGCTATCGCTACTCGGGTCCTCCCTCGGTCTGTTGCTCACCGTCGCCGCGCCGCCGAGTTCCGCGCAGTTAAGGCTCGACGTGTTGCCGGAAACAGCACTGTCCGGCATACAGCGCTCTGCGTCCACTGCACCGAACCTGTCACTGCCGGCCACAACCGCTCGTTCGTATGCGGCTTCGAGTTCGAGCTGGCTCGGCTCCGCAATCCAATTGGAAGAGCCCCGAGCGACGAGCACAGGCCAGTACACTCGCGCAAAATTTCACGTCGGTATTCCGTCCGAAGCAATGCGCGGATTTATGAACTCCGCGGGCTTCGATACCGACAAGTGTCAGTTACCGATGGTGCGCGCACGCACGAAGTCGATTGGGAACGGCGACATTAACGGAACGCTCTGGCTATTCGCCCGCTGTACTTTCCGCTGATCACAGCCAGACTCTAGAATCCCTCGCTGCTTGGCGGGGGATTCATGCAAATCGATAACAACGTTTTCATCGTTACCGGCGGTGCCTCCGGGCTCGGCGGTGCGGTATCCCAAATGATCGCCGCCAACGGCGGGCGCGTCGTCATTGCCGACGTTCAGGCCGACAAAGGCGAATCATTGGCGCGAGATCTCGGCGCCAAGGCGCGCTTCATTCGCTGTGACGTCACGGAGGAAAGGGATGCGCACGCAGCGGTCGAGGCGGCCAACGCGCTTGGCGTTTTGCGCGGGCTCGTTAACTGCGCCGGAGTTGCAATCGGCGAGAAAACGGTCGGCAAGGAAGGGCCCCACGCACTGGGCAGCTTCGTACGCGTGATCGAAATCAATCTGATCGGTACGTTCAACATGATTCGCGTCGCCGCCGACGCGATGTCGAAGCTCGATCCCACCGCCGATGCTGAACGTGGCGTGCTGATCAACACGGCCTCGGTCGCTGCGTACGACGGACAAATCGGCCAGGCAGCCTATGCCGCCTCGAAGGGCGGCGTGGTTGGCATGACGTTACCTATCGCGCGCGACCTCGCGCGCCAGGGGATTCGCTGCGTCACGATCGCGCCCGGACTGTTCGCGACGCCGATGTTGCTCGGCATGCCGCAGGAAGTGCAAGATGCTCTCGGCAGGCAGCCGCCGTATCCATCGCGGCTCGGTCGACCCGACGAGTATGCGGCTCTCGCCAAGCATGTGATAGAAAACGTGATGCTCAACGGTGAAACGATCCGTCTCGATGGCGCAATTCGATTGCCGCCAAAATAAAGA
>DATEOP010000023.1:0-5407 GCA_035274065.1 Burkholderiaceae bacterium | reverse complement strand
GTCCTGTTTCGGGCCCAAGTTGCTACGCAAGAGTCAGCGCGTCACGCAAGTATCATCCACTGCTTGATCAATAGAGGCGCGCACGCAGCGCCTGCAGTCATGAAAAGCGCCGATATCCGCGAAAAATTCCTGCGGTACTTTGAGTCGAACGGCCACACGATCGTGCGTGCGTCGAGCTTGCTGACGGCGTCCGACGACCCGACGTTGCTGTTCGTCAACTCCGGCATGGTGCAGTTCAAGGATGTGTTCACCGGGCGTGAGAAGCGGCCTTATACGCGCGCGACCACGTCGCAAAAGTCGCTGCGCGCCGGCGGCAAGCACAACGATCTGGAGAACGTCGGATACACCGCTCGGCATCACACCTTCTTCGAAATGCTGGGCAACTTCAGCTTCGGCGATTATTTCAAGCGCGATGCGATTCGTTTCGCCTGGCAACTGTTGACCGAGGTATATGGGCTGCCGAAGGAAAAGCTGTGGGCAACCGTATATGTCGACGATGACGAGGCGTACGACATCTGGACCAAAGAGATTGGTGTTCCGCCAGAGCGTTGTGTGCGCATTGGCGACAAACCTGGTCAGCCCAAGTACGTATCCGACAATTTCTGGCAGATGGCCGACACCGGGCCGTGCGGGCCGTGCAGTGAGATCTTCTACGACCACGGTCCCGAGGTGGAGGGCGGCCCTCCCGGCTCACCTGAAGCGGACGGTGATCGCTACATCGAGATCTGGAATCTCGTGTTCATGCAGTTCGATCGCGACGCCGCCGGAACATTGACGCCACTGCCGCGTCCGTGCGTCGATACCGGCATGGGCTTGGAGCGGCTCGCGGCCGTGCTGCAACACGTTCATTCCAACTACGACATCGATCTGTTTCAGAACCTGATCAAGGCAGCGGCGCGCGAAACGCGTGCGAAAGACTTGGACAACAATTCATTGAAGGTGATTGCTGATCACATTCGCGCCTGTTCGTTTCTGATTGCCGACGGCGTTATTCCAGGCAACGAAGGCCGAGGGTACGTGCTTCGACGCATCATTCGTCGCGCGCTGCGGCACGGATACAAGCTCGGACAGTCGGAGCCGTTTTTTTTCAGGATCGTCAAAGACGTCGCAGCCGAAATGGGCGCTGCGTATCCTGAGTTGCTGGAGCAACAAGCGCGCATCGAATCGGTGCTGAAGCAGGAAGAGGAGCGCTTCGGCGAGACGCTGGCCAATGGAATGAAAATTCTGGACGCTGCGTTGGGCCAGATGAAATCGGGTGATGCGCCGATGCTCGACGGCGAGACAGTGTTTCTGCTGTATGACACATATGGATTTCCTGTCGATCTGACCGGAGATATTTGCCGCGAACGCGGCGTCGCGATCGATCACGCCGGTTTTGGCGAGGCGATGGAGCGGCAGCGGGGACAAGCTCGCGCAGCGGCGCGCTTCAAGCTGACCACCGGCTTCGAATATGCGGGCGACAAAACACGGTTTACCGGTTACTCGTCGCTGGCGGAAGACGCTAAGGTGATCGCGCTTTATCAGGAGGGCGCGCCGGTGCAACAGTTGCAAACCGGCGCCGACGGTATCGTGGTCTTGAACACGACGCCGTTTTATTCGGAATCGGGTGGGCAGGTGGGCGATAAAGGCGTGCTCGAATCGATTAGCGATCATCATGTCGTGCGATTCACCGTCGCCGATACGCAAAAGATTCAGGCCGATGTTTTCGGGCATCACGGGACGATGGAATCCGGAACCCTGAGCATTGGCGACATCGTGCAAGCGAAGGTCGACTCGATCGCGCGCGAGCGCACCCGCAACAATCATTCGGCCACGCATTTGATGCACGCCGCGCTACGCGGCGTGTTGGGCAAGCACGTCCAGCAGCGTGGCTCGCTGGTCGACGCCGAGCGTACGCGGTTCGACTTTTCGCACGACAAGGCGATGACACCCGAGGAGATTCGCAAAGTCGAGGACATAGTGAACACGGCGATTCGCTCGAACGCGCCGGTATCGGCCAATGTGATGAAGTACGACGACGCCATCAAGGCGGGAGCACTGGCCTTTTTTGGCGATAAATACGGCGACGAAGTGCGCGTGCTGCAAATGGGCGAGTACTCGACCGAGCTGTGCGGTGGTACGCACGTCGCGCGCACCGGCGACATCGGATTTTTCAAGGTCGTCTCCGAAAGCGGTGTCGCGGCGGGGGTGCGCCGCGTCGAAGCGGTTACTGGCCGCGGCGCGGTTGACTATGTGCAGGCACTCGAGCGGGACCTGCAGCATGCAGCGTTTTTGCTGAAAGCGCCCGGTTCGGAAGTTGTGCAGAAAATCACTCAGATTCAAGACAATGTGAAGTCGCTGGAGCGCGAGTTGGCGCGCCTCAAAAGCAAGCTCGCGGCCTCGAAGGGGGACGATCTTGCCTCGCAAGCAGTCGACGTGAACGGCGTCATGGTGCTGGCTGCATCGCTCGAAGGGGGCGACGCGAAGTCGTTGCGCGAGACGATGGATCAGTTGAAAGCCAAGTTGAAAAGCGCGGTGATTGTATTGGGTGCTGTTGACGGCGATCGCGTTCAGCTCGCCGCAGGCGTGACTGCGGACGCCACGTCGAAGGTCAAGGCCGGGGAGCTTGTCAACTTCGTCGCTCAACAAGTGGGGGGCAAGGGGGGCGGCCGTGCGGATATGGCGATGGCCGGAGGCAGCGATGCCAGCAAACTAGTGAGTGCGCTTGCGAGCGTGCAGTCCTGGGCGCAGCAGCGGCTGTGATCGAATACCGACGCGCCGCGCCAGATGATGCCGCGACGCTCGCGCGCTTGATGAGCGACCCGCTGGTTTTCGCCGGAACATTGCAAGGGCCCTACGCCAGCGTTCAGGCATGGCGCACGCGTCTCGAGCAGCAGGGCGAGCAGAACGATGGCCTTCATTTAATTGCGATCGACAACGGCGAAGCGATAGCGAGTGCCGGCATTCACAGCGTCAGCTCACGGATGCGGCGCCGGCATGTCGGTGGCCTTGGCATTTGTGTCGCAGCGGATAGGCAGAACCAGGGCGTGGGCTCGGAGATGATGCGCAGGCTGCTCGATTGGTCAGACAATTGGGCAGGTTATCTACGCATCGAGCTCGATGTCTTTACGGATAATGAACGTGCTATCGCCCTGTATCGGCGCTTCGGTTTCGAAATGGAAGGCACGCATCGCGCTGACGCGTTACGCGACGGCGTATACGTTGATACGCATACGATGGCACGCTTCCATCCAAATCCGCCGCAGATACCACGGCACATGTAGGCAGCTTCTCAATAGCGGGATATCGATGCGAATACTCTTGACTCTGGCCTTGGTGCTTTCATTCACCGGTTGCGCCGTTGTCTCCGTTGGGGCAGCCGTCGGCTCCGCCGCGGTCGCTGTCGGGTCGGCGGCGGTATCGGTTGGAAGCACTGCTGTCGGTGTGACCACTGATGTAGTGGTTGGCACCGCGAAAGTGATCGGCAGCGCAGTCACACCCGGCGATTCGCAGCCCGCGGGTAAATAGGAGCTCCGATGCTCGTCAGCAACCTCGAACTGGTTCCCGGCCGCCGGATCGTCTCGCACTTCGGCATCGTGCAAGGAAGCACGGTGCGCGCGAAGCACGTGGGCAAAGATATCTTTGCTGGGCTGAAGAACATCGTCGGTGGCGAACTCAAGGGCTACACCGAGCTGATGCAGGAGGCGCGACAAGAAGCCGTCGAACGCATGATTGCCGAAGCGCAATCAATGGGAGCGAACGCCATCTTGAACGTGCGCTTTGCGACGACGTCGATCGCTGCCGGGGCTGCGGAAATATTGGCGTATGGAAGTGCGGTTCAGCTCGACGGGAATTGATCCGTGCTGGACCTGATCGAGTTTGGTCTATTTGTTCTTCTTCTGATCGTCGGCTTCTTTGCCGGCTCCATCGTCGAAAAGCGTCACTACGCATCGATTCGGAAGCGTGAGCGCCAGTATGCGGACGTGCTCGCGTTCTCGGTACGATTTCCCCCCGACCGCGTCACGCCGCAGCGTGCGTTTCTTGTGCACGGGACGGTCGTGATCAGCTCCGATTACTTCAAGACGTTCGTTGCGGGCTTGCGTAATCTGTTCGGAGGCCGCGTGCGCACGTATGAAACGCTGATGGAACGTGCTCGGCGCGAGGCGCTGCTGCGGCTGAAACACGACGCGCGGAGCCAAGGCGCGAAGCTGGTAATCTGTGTGCGCTTCGAGACAACCACGATCACGACCGGATATGCGGCGTCGATCGAAGTGTTCGCTTTCGGCACTGCATTGATTCCGGAGCGGGATAGTGCAATTGCGTTTGGCGCTCGGTCCGGCGCACCGGCGTAACTGCGCGCGTGAAACTCGAGAACCGAGCGCCCGCCGAAGGCATCAATTCTTCGCCTGAAAATCCGCTGATCGAGCTTGGATGGCTGCTCGCAGGCAGCCTCGGCGTTCTCGTCGCGTTGGTGATTGTGACGTCGGTTGCGGCGCAATGGATCGCTCCGCGTATTCCATATCGTTACGAAGCGAAGCTCGCCGCAACGCTGCCGCCGTTCGCCAGTGCGCCCGACAACGAAGCGGGTCGGCAAGTCCAGGCGGAGTTGCAGCAGTTGGCCGACCGGCTATCAGCACGGCTCGGAATGCCCGAAGGCATGGTGGTGCTTATCGGTTATCGCGACGATCGAACCGTGAATGCGTTCGCGACGATCGGGGGCCAGGCGGTTTTCTTTCGTGGGTTGTTGGCAAGGCTCGACAACGAGAATGCACTCGCGATGGTGATGGCACACGAGCTTGCGCACCTTAAATATCGCCATGCTTCGGCTGCGCTGGGGCGCGGTGTTGCTGTCGGCGTGATCCTATCGGTGGTGTCGGCTGATCTGGGCCGTAGCGCCGCCGCGGCTGTCTTGAGCCAGGCCAGCATGGCCACGTTGCTGTCGTTCAATCGCGACCAGGAAAGGGATGCGGACGAGGCTGCATTGTTCGCGCTTCATGCCGAATACGGACACGTCGGCGGTGCGATCGATCTGTTCGATGTACTCGCACGTCTGCCGAATGAGCAAAGCGCTCTAAACGCGCCACCGGTCGAGTTTTTGCGCACACATCCTTTGACCGCAAATCGAATCGAAGCGATCAAGCAATGGGCTGCGAAAAATGGTGCGACGACCGATGGACCGAGGCGGCCGCTTCCGCCGGCGATCGCGGCGCTTCGCAATGCGGCGGCATCGTAGAATCGCCTGATCGACGCGCCAACTTTCGTGCTGCAACCTCTCACCGCCGACAAAGAAATCGACACCCGCGGGCTTAACTGCCCGCTGCCGATATTGCGGGCGAAAAAGGCATTGTCGGACATGACGACGGGCCAGGTATTAAAGGTCGTTGCGACCGATCCCGGTTCGATGCGTGACTTTCAGGCGTTCTGCAAG
>DATEOP010000022.1:0-7777 GCA_035274065.1 Burkholderiaceae bacterium | reverse complement strand
GATCGAGTACCCCGCCTTCCGCGCAAAATGCACGGTCGCGGTCAAGAAGCCTTCCTTGGATCCACAATCGAATCGCCGTCCCTGGTATCGATAGGCAAACGTTGTGTCAGACGACAACATGCATGCAATCGCGTCGGTTAGCTGAATCTCGCCGCCCGCACCGCGCGGGATCGATCGCAGATGCTCGAATATCTCAGGTTCGAGGACGTACCGGCCCACTACCGCGAGCGTGGAGGGTGCCTTGTCAGGCGCTGGCTTTTCGACGATATGCGACATGCGCGACGTGCGGCTGTCGATCGGTTCGCTGCTGACAATTCCGTAACGATCCGTTTCACCACGCGGCACGTCTTCCACCGCGACGACGTTGCCACCCCCACGAGCCGCACGCGCATCAGCCAGCTGCCCGATTACCGATTTTTCGGCGTCGATCAGATCGTCTGCCAGAATCACGGCGAACGGCTCATCACCCACAATCGACTCCGCGCACAACACCGCGTGTCCCAAGCCGAGCGGTTCAGCCTGACGTGTATAGACGAAGCTTTCGGTGTCCGGTGAAATGTTGCGCACGACTTGGAGCAGCTCGACTTTGCCTTTGGCCGCTAGCTCAGCCTCCAGCTCGGGCGCTCGATCAAAATGGTCCGCTATCGAACGCTTGCTGCGGCCGGTTACAAATATCATCTGCGTAATTCCCGCCGCCGCGGCCTCTTCAACGGCGTATTGAATCAGCGGTTTGTCGACGATCGGCAGCATCTCCTTCGGCATTGCTTTGGTTGCAGGCAAGAATCGTGTGCCGAGCCCTGCGACCGGAAAGACTGCCTTGCGAACGGGCTTCATGATTGCTCCAGCGGCTTAATTGCACTTGATCAACAGCGCATGCTAACAAGCGAATCAGATCGCTGATGCCAACTTATGCAGTTGGCGATGTGCAGGGGTGCTTGTCGAGCCTCGCGCAACTCACGGCACGGCTGCCCGATGCGGAGCGCTTCATCTTCGTGGGCGATCTCGTCAATCGTGGTTTCGAATCGCTCGCAACGCTGCGGCATGTCAAGGGACTCGTCGATAGCGGCCAAGCTATCTCATTACTTGGAAATCATGATTTGCATTTACTGGCCGTCGCCGCCGGCGTCAGACCGCTGAAGGACGGCGACACTTTGCAAGAGGTCCTCGACGCGCCGGATCGTGATGAGCTGCTTGCGTGGATACGCGGCCAACCGCTCGCTCACGCCGAACAAGGTGCGCTGTTCGTTCATGCCGGCGTACTGCCGTGGTGGACCGTAGAGCAAACGTTATCGCTGGCTGACGAGGTTCATCGATCGCTGGTTGCGAACGACGCGAACGCTTTTCTGCGCGAAATGTATGGGGATGAGCCACGCCGATGGAGCGACGATCTCACAGGGAGTGCTCGACTCCGATGCGTCGTCAATGCGCTTACACGGGTGCGTGTGCTGTCCCTCGATGGAGCGATGAATCTGAAGCACAAGGACAAGGCCGCCAGTTCGCCGCCGGGCGAGATCGCCTGGTTCGATCATCCTGAGCGCGCTACGCGCGACACGCTTGTCGTATTTGGCCACTGGTCAGCCGAAGGGCTGATCGCGCGCGCCAATGTGATCGGTCTGGACACCGGCTGCGTGTGGGGTGGGAAGCTTAGTGCATTGAGACTCGACGACCGGACAATCTTTCAACACGATTGCCCGACGTCTCAGTCCGCGGACGCGTAACTGCGGTCCGCTATCGCCGGCTTATCGCTCAGTCCTAAGTGCTGTGCAATGGCGCTCCGCGCCGCGCGCGCGGTTTTGTGACGATCTGCCGCATCGCTATTGGAAATCGGCGACAAGGGCGCAACTTCAACGACGAGCTGATCCGCGACAAGTATTTTCACGAGCGAGGTCAACAGGCTCATTTCATCGACGAATGGGGCTGCCAAGGAGCGCCTGCCACGTTCGGTGTATCGGATCGCAATTGGCCATATCGACGCGCCGACCTCGAGAGCAGGCGCAATCACGTTCGAGTGAAAAGGTAACAGCACACTACCGTCGGTTGTCGTTCCTTCGGCAAAGACGACGATCGTTTCGCCAAGCTTCAGGTGCTCACGCACCTTCTTGTTGATAGCAGCGACTGCATGCCGACGGCCGCGCTCGATATACAGCGTGCCGCTGCGTGACACCAAAAGGCCAAGTAGTGGCCACTTTCCAATCTCGGCCTTCGCTATGAAGCGGCTCGGCAGCATGGCATTGATCGCGAAAATATCCAGCCATGAGACGTGATTGGCTAGGGCGAGACGACCCATGTGGACCGGATCGATACCACCACTCTGCAAGTGCGCCGCAATTGCGACCCCACCGCAGACGACGCGAGCGCCGCACACAGCGATTAAAACGCGCGACCAATTTCGGTTAATTCGATTGCGCGCGATCTGATCTGCGAAAGGAAAAATCGTAAGCACAATCGCGACGCCGACCAGCACATGAGCCGACAACACGATCGCGCGAAACGGTGCCAGCAGCCATCGCATCAGGTGGATTCATAGCGGACCTCTCCGCCGACAAGTGTGTAGCGGGCCCGCCCCTCAAGCTCGTATCCGGCGAACGGTGTGTTCCTGCCGCCACTAACCAGGGTTTCATCGCTGACAACCCACGGTGCAGACGCATCGAAGATCACAACATCGGCTTTTGCTCCAACGGCCAGTTGGCCCTTCGGCGAACCCTTTCCGAGAATTCTGGCCGGCTCGCTAGTAATCTTTGCCAGTGCCTGCGCAAGCGCTACCTTGTTCTCAGTTGCCCACTTGAGTGTCAAAGGAAGTAAAGTCTCGAGAGCGCTGGCCCCCGGCTCGGCCTCGCCAAAGGGCAGCAGCTTGTCGTCTTCTCCGATCGGCGCATGGTCCGAACAGATGTTGTCGATTGTTCCGTCGAGAAGCCCGGCAATAATCGCATCACGATCGCGCGCCCCGCGCAGCGGCGGATCGAGGCGGAAGTTTGGATCGAAGTAACCGATATCCACGTCGATCAGATGTACATGGTGAATCGCAACATCGGCCGTCACCGGCAAGCCGTCGCGTTTCGCCTGGCGTACGAGTTCGATACCCTCGCGCGATGACAGGCGGCAGATGTGAATGCGAGCACCCGTTGCTCGCTGCAGTTCAAAGATCGTGTGCAATGCCACCGTTTCGGCGACGGCGGGCACGGAAGGCAATCCAAGCCGGCCCGCAAGGGCGCCTGCCCCTGCCACACCACTGCCTGCCAGCGTGTCTTCAACGGGCCGCAGCCAGATCGGAAGCTCAAAGGTCTTCGCATAACGCATCGCTTGCAGCAGCACCGAGTTGTCGTGCGGGAGGCTTTGGGTTTGCATAAACGCGACGCATCCGGCCTCTGACAGCGTCTTAATCTCGGCCAGCGCTTCGCCTTTCAATTTCGCGGTCAAGGCACCGAGCGGATAGGTGCGTGCGCCCGCCGACTCTCGCGAGCGTTGTCGCAGCATCCGAACCAGACCGGGCTCGTCGAGGGGCGGATTGGTGTCCGGCGGACACACAACGCTGGTCACGCCGCCGGCGAGCGCTGCTTTCATTTCGACTTTCAACGTGCCTTCGTGGCCGGGCTCGCCAAGCCGCGCGCATAAGTCAACCAGTCCCGGTGCGACGATCAAGCCTTTCGCATCGATCGTGCGATCGGCCTTAAAATCCCTGGGCGCACTTCCGATCGCGGCGATCCGACCGGCCTCGAGATAAATGCCGGCCACCTCATCGAATGATGTCGCAGGATCGATCACGCGGCCATTGATGAGAGCAATGTTCATTGCATCGAAGCCGATGAGGACACGATCGACAACACGGCCATGCGTATCGCGATTCCGAATGTCACCTGCGGCAAGATAACGCTGGACGCACCATCGGCAACGTGCGAGTCGATCTCGACGCCACGGTTCATCGGACCCGGGTGCATCACGATGGCATCAGGCTTGGCCAACGCCAGCTTTTCGGCCGTCAGTCCATAGTTTGCGAAATACTCTGCGGCAGATGGCAGTAACGCACCGCGCATCCGCTCGCTCTGAAGTCGCAGCATGATGATCACGTCGGCGCCGCGAATTCCATCTTCGAACTTCGTGCATACGCGCACGCCCATCTGCTCCAACCCCGCTGGTAACAACGTCAGCGGCCCCACCGCCCGCACCTCGGGCACACCGAGCGTAGTCAGTGCATGAATATCTGAGCGCGCGACCCGCGAATGCAGAATGTCGCCGACGACCGCGACGACAAGGTTGCTGAAGTCCTTCTTGTAATGGCGAATCGTGTAGGCATCGAGCAGCCCTTGCGTCGGGTGCGAGTGACGGCCGTCGCCGGCATTGATCACGTGGATGTGTGGCGCGTGAGCGCTGGTATGACGGGCAATCAAATAGGGCGCGCCGCTCGTTCCATGACGCACGACGAACATATCGGCCTGCATTGCCGTCAGATTGTCAATCGTATCGAGAAGTGACTCGCCTTTCGCGGCGCTCGAACGCACGATGTCGAGGTTGAACACATCGGCCGACAGCCGCCGCGCCGCGATTTCGAACGTCGTGCGCGTGCGGGTACTGTTTTCGAAGAAGAGGTTGAACACGCTCCTGCCGCGCAGCAGTGGCACGCTTTTGACTTCGCGCTCGGCGATATTGATGAAGCTGTCTGCCGTGCTGAGGATGCGGTCCACGATTGCTCGCGGCAATCCTTCAATGGCAAGCAGGTGATGCAACTCGCCTTCGCGGTTCAACTGCGGATTTCGATTAGTCGGCACCGCGCTCCTCTATCGTCAGGTGCAGGCGATCGTCATCGTCGCGCGTCAGCACCACGCTGACCGACCCCGGCAACTCGATCGTCGCACCGACGATACTGGCGGCGATTGGCAAGTCGCGCCCGCCCCGATCGATCAAGACGGCGAGGTCTATCTTCGCCGGGCGTCCGTAGTCGAAGATTTCGTTCATCGCTGCGCGTACGGTGCGTCCGGTATTCAGAACATCGTCGACGAGCAGGATGTGACTGCCTGCCACGTCAAAGGTGATCTGCGACGGTCTGACCGCGGGCTTTAATCCCGACTGATCGAAGTCATCGCGATAAAACGACACGTCGAGAATCCCGACGGGCGCGTCGACATTGAGCTCTTGTTTCAGTCGCTCGGCAAGCCACACTCCGCCGGTGTGGACACCCACGAGATGCAAAGGCTGGTCACGAAAGTGCTCGCGCGCGCGGCGCGCGAGCTGCTGGTAGATCGTCTCGGCATTCAGGTCAAGCATCTTCCGAACTTTTATCCAGCCACTGTTGCAGGATGACTGCAGCTGCTGCGGCGTCGATGTCGGGCTCGCCTTCCACGACGGCCGAGCTATAACGCTCGTCCATACGCGCAACGGGCGCGCGATATCGGCCTTCGAGTTGCCGAGCGAATCGTTCGCAACGCACGGTCAGTGCATGTGGCGTGCTGTCCGGATAGCGCGGAATGCCAACCACCAATTGCGCCGGTTGCCACTCTTCGATCAGGGCGGTCAACGACTTCCAGCGCGCCTCGCTCGTAGCCGCATCAAGGGTGGTCAACGGCCTCGCATGCCCGGTCAAGCGATTACCGATCGCTACACCGATGCGGCGCGTGCCGTAGTCAAATCCCAGCACGACGCCGTCACTCATCGAGCCTGGCAAAACAGCGAAGAAATGGCGACTATCGGAGCGGAAGGAGGCATGACCTTGGGCCTGCTCAAGCTGTGAACGTGAGCGCGAAAGGCTGCTGGCGGGTGCAGTGCTAGGCGCCGCGAGCGCCGTTGGCTGATGCCAATCAGCGAAGCGGCAACAACGCAATGCGCCCGCCAGCGGCCTTTCCCTTCGGGTTGGATCGAAATGCGGCGTCTGCTTTGTCGGGCGGCTTGTGAATGGAACCACCATTCACCGCGCCGCCCTACGCGCATCCATCCGCATTGCGACCCAACGCGCCTCACGTTCACAGCTTGAGCCGGCCCACAGGTCACGCATGACCCGCGTGTCCTGTCAGCTGCGAGCTGTTGACCCCAAGCAGCCTGAGGGCTGCATCGTATTTGTCGCTGGCCGGCACATCGAAAATGATCTGCGGGGCAGCATGAACCGTCAGCCATGCATTTTGCGCAATCTCACTTTCGAGCTGACCTGCGCCCCAACCCGAATAACCGAGCGTGACTAATACTTTCTCGGGGCCGCTGCCTTCGGCAATCGCTTCGAGCACGTCCTTCGACGTTGTGAGCGAGATCTCGTCCGAGATTGCCAACGTCGAGCTGAAATTTGAGCTTGGGCCGTGCAGAACGAAACCACGCTCGGTCTGCACCGGGCCGCCGAAGTAGACAGGATCGTCTTTGCGCGGTGCGATCTCGAGCTTAAGGTCAACACGGTCGAACAACTTGCCGAGCGTTAGATCCGTCGGGCGATTGATGACAAGGCCGAGCGCGCCGCGATCGTTGTGGTCGCACACGTAAACGACAGAGCGCTCGAAGTTGGTGTCCGCCATTGCGGGCATGGCGATCAGGAACTGATGCTTAAGGTCCATTGGGCTATGGACCTTCGGTTCGCTCGGCATGAGGTCGGATTGTAAACTGCCTCCGCCTCTTTGCGCAGGAAGTGCGTAGTAGTGCGCGATGACGGACGCTCGGACGCGGCGCAATAAGCGCCCTGTTCTACGCAAACAAATTGCGGCTACAAAGCCTAAGCCGTAACGCGCTCCGCCAAATACTGCTTGATGAACTTCAGCAGTTCGTCTTCCTGGTACGGCTTACCCAGGTACTCGTTGACCCCGAGCTCGAATGCCATGCTCCGGTGTTTTTCCGCGGTGCGCGACGTAATCATGATGATAGGAATTTCGGCCGTTTTTTTGTTACCGCGCACGTTGCGCGTCAGGTCATAGCCATCCATGCGTGGCATCTCGATGTCGACCAGCATGATGTCCGGCTTCACATCCTGCAGCTGTCGCAGAGCGTCAACGCCATCCTTCGCCAGCAGGACGGTGTAGCCCTGCCGCTCGAGCAACCGCTGCGTCACTCGTCGAACGGTCAGCGAATCGTCAACCACCATGACCGTCGGCACCGTCGACGTCGACAACTCTGTTACGTGATCAAGTCGCTTTTGCGCCGCCTTGGCCTCATCGCGTGCATCAGGCGCAACGTCGAAGACAGCGGGCGGCTCCGGTGCGCGCGTAATCAATTGCACCGGGTTGATGATTAATACGATTTCGCCGTTACCGAGAATCGTCGCACCCAGAATGCCGGCCATCCTCGCAACCTGTACGCCGACGTTCTTTACGACGACTTCTTGATTGCTCGACACCTCGTCAACGGCAATCGCGAGTCGGTCATCGCCGGAGCGCAGCAGCACGACCGGAGTTTGCCGACCAAGATGCGGCGTGGTCTCTTCACCCAGCAGCTGCGTCAGTGGGCGCAAAACGATCGTGCCGACCGGTGGAATCTCGATGATTCCGTCGGTAAGCGCGGCAAGCAGAACCGCTGGACGGTAGCGCCGTACCTGCTCGACCATGCCGGCCGGAATCGCGTAACGCCGCCCGCCAATGCCCACCAGCACAACCTGCGCGACGGCCAACGTCATCGGCAGATAGAGCGTGAACCGCGTGCCACGGCCGCTTTCACTCGAAATCGAAATGCGCCCGCCGAAGGACGCCAGTTCGGCGCGCACAACGTCCATCCCGACACCGCGGCCCGCAAGCTCGGTGACCTCAGAGGCAGTGGTAAATCCCGGCTGAAAAATCAGCTCCATCAGCTCGCGATCGCTCAGAACCTGATCGGGAGT
>DATEOP010000021.1:0-4443 GCA_035274065.1 Burkholderiaceae bacterium | reverse complement strand
CGGCTCGAGAAGCTGCAGATGCAGCGTCTCGGGCAGACCACCGACGTTGTGATGACTCTTTATCGTCATCGCCTTTTTTGTCTTCGCGCTAGCTGACTCGATGACATCGGGATAAATCGTCCCTTGTGCAAGCCATTTCGCCACCGTACCCCGATGCTGCAGCTTCGCTGCTTCTTCCTGGAATACGTGAACGAATTCGCGGCCGATGATCTTGCGCTTCGCTTCAGGGTCGGTCTGGCCTTCGAGCGCCTTCATGAAACGGCCGCTCGCATCGACGTGAACGAGCCTGATCCCCATGTGCTTTGCGAACGTATCGACGACTTGCTGAGCTTCGTTCAATCGCAGCAACCCAGTGTCGACGAACACGCAGGTCAATTGATCGCCAATGGCACGATGAATCAATACCGCGGCGACAGATGAATCGACCCCGCCGCTCAATCCCAAGATGACTTCGTCTTTGCCGACTTGCGCTCGAATCTTTTCGACCGCTTCCGCAGCGTAATCACCCATCACCCAATCGGGCTTGCAGCCGCAGATGTCCAACACGAACCGCGTCAAGATCGCCTGACCCTGAACCGTATGTGTGACCTCGGGGTGAAACTGGACGCCATAGAAACCGCGCGCCTCGTCGGCCATGCCCGCGATCGGACAACTCGGTGTTGAAGCCATCAACTTGAAGCCGGGCGGCAACGCAGTGACCTTGTCGCCATGACTCATCCAGACTTTCAACAATCCGTGACCCTCCGCCGTTCGCGAGTCTTCAAGGTTCGACAGCAGTGGTGTATGTCCGCGTGCCCGAACCTCGGCGTACCCAAACTCGCGATGCGTGCTTGCTTCGACCTGGCCGCCCTGCTGCACAGCCATCGTGAACATGCCGTAGCAGATGCCCAGTACCGGCACGCCAAGCTCGAAGACCGCAGACGGCGCCCGCAGCTCGTGCGCCTCGTACGTCGAAGCATGGCTGCCCGACAGGATCACGCCCTTCGGAGCAAACTCACGAACGAAAGCATCGTCGACGTCGTACGGATGCAGCTCGCAGTAAACGCCGGCCTCACGCACGCGACGCGCGATCAATTGCGCAACTTGCGAGCCGAAGTCGAGGATGAGGATTCGGTCGTGGTGCAGGGACGCAGAAGTCACTGCTACGTCTCGAGCCGGTAGTTGGGCGCTTCCTTCGTTATTCGTACGTCGTGCACGTGCGATTCACGCATTCCGGCGGCGGTAATCTCGACGAACTGTGCCTTGGTGCGCATCTCGTCTATCGAGCGGCACCCGCAATAGCCCATGCTTGAACGCAGTCCGCCCGTCATCTGAAACATGATGCCAAGCACACTGCCCTTGTACGGCACCATGCCTTCAATGCCCTCGGGCACGTACTTGTCGACGTTGGCATCGTTGTCCTGCAGATAGCGCTCGGCCGAGCCTTCGGTCATCGCGCCGATGCTGCCCATGCCGCGATAGCTCTTGTAGGAGCGGCCCTGAAACAGAATCACTTCGCCCGGCGACTCTTCGGTGCCGGCAAAGATGCCGCCCATCATTACCGCATAGGCGCCGGCAGCAAGCGCTTTCGCGACATCGCCGGAGTAACGGATACCGCCGTCTGCAATTACCGGCACACCCGTGCCTTCGAGCGCCTTCGCAACATCGGAGACGGCGGTGATCTGCGGGACGCCGACGCCGGCCACGATGCGGGTTGTGCAAATCGAGCCGGGTCCGATACCGACCTTGACGCCGTCGGCACCGGCATCGACCAATGCACGCGCACCTTCGGCAGTCGCCACGTTGCCGCCGATCACATCGACCTTGGGAAAATTCTTCTTTACCCAACGTACGCGGTCGAGAACGCCCTGATGATGTCCGTGCGCGGTGTCAACGATCAACACGTCGACGCCTCCACGCACCATCAGCTCGGCGCGCTCATCGGAATCCGCGCCGGTGCTGATTGCTCCACCGACCTTCAGTTTGCCAAGGTGATCCTTGGCGGCGCTCGGGTGTTCCGTCGCCTTCGTAATGTCCTTCACAGTGATCAGGCCGCGCAATTCGTCGTCACCGTTGATAACCAACACCCGCTCGAGCCGATGTTCGTGCAGCAGCGCACGCGCTTCGTCGGGCGTAGTACCTTCGCGCACCGTAATCAACCGTTGACGCGGCGTCATGATGGCTCGAATCGGCGAATCGAGCCGCGTTTCGAATCGCAAATCGCGATTGGTCACGATACCAACGACGCGTTTGCCCTGGACGACCGGCAAACCGGAGATCTTGTGCGTGCGTTGTAGCTCGATCGCATCGCGCACCGTCATGTCCTGCGTGATCGTGATCGGGTCGCGCAGAACACCGGCCTCGTGACGCTTCACCTTCATCACGTGCGCCGCCTGCTCTTTGGGAGTCATGTTCTTGTGAACGATGCCGATACCCCCCTCCTGCGCCAGTGCAATCGCAAGACGCGCATCGGTCACCGTATCCATCGGCGCCGAAACAAGCGGGATGTTCAAAGAGATGTTGCGGGAGAGTTGAGTAAAAAGCTGTACGTCGCGGGGAAGGACCGCCGAGTAGGCGGGGACGAGCAGCACGTCATCGAAAGTCAGCGCTTTTTGTACCAACCGCATACTTTTCCTCAGACGCAAAGACGGAGTATACGTAAATCCGGTATCCAGCCTCTTAGCGCCGTGGCACACAGGTAAGCCGGATGACTTAGCTCGCTGCAATTGCAGGGTCTTTACACGTGTTCTAGGTAATCGGTGAACTTGCCGCTGCAGCAGAATCCATCGGAAAATGTGTGGCGCTTAGGAGAACGTATGTTTATGGGTGTCAACGTCGTCCGCGCAACCGTCACGGTTGCCATTGTTCTGGCTGGATTTGTGTCAACTCCAAGCGACGCTCAGTGGGCATGGAAAGACGGCAATGGCCGTCTGGTCTATTCCGACCGCCCGCCGCCACAGGACATCAAGGCAGCCAACATCGTGAAGCAGCCGAACACTCAGGCGCTCGCTAATCCGGCGCCCGCCAGTGGTCCGTTGGATGACGCAGGCAAACCGGCGGATGCAAAGGGAGCAGACAGTAAGAGCGCCCCGGGCGCTCCGAAGACAGTCGCCGAGCGCGAAATGGAATTTCGGAAGCGCCAGCAGGAGCGTGCGGACAGCGAGAAGAAAGCGGCCGAGGAACAGACCAAGAGCGCTGCCAAAACGGCTGAGTGCGACCGTGCGCGGGGCTACCTGAAATCTCTCGAAGACGGCATTCGCATCACGAAAACCGATGCCTCCGGAAATCGAGAATTCCTAGACGACGCTCAGCGCAGTGCGGAGATGGACCGCACGCGCAAGATCATTCAGACCACCTGCAGCTAGCGCTTCGCGGCTCGCTTGCGCCGTAAATCCGCACGGGCTCGGCGCCCCTCCATCGGATCGATGATCAGCGGACGGTAGAGTTCGACGCGATCTCCATCGGCGAGCGGCTGATCAGGTGAACAGCGGCGTCCCCAAATTCCTGGATCAACGTTATCTTTCAGCTCGGGCCTGCGCACGTAGATCTGCGACGCTTCGATCGCGTCGCGCACCATCGCACCGAGTGGGACTGCGACCTGGCTGATGTCCTCGATGCCCGGCGCGCAATACGCCACGGTAACCCGCAGCCAGCTGGAATCCATCTGCGTGCGCGTGAGTGGGATATAAAGCCGGATTGTATTGATGGCGCGCGTGTGATCCTTCGCGCTTCTTGCGGTGACGATTGTTCAGAACAAAAAGGCGCAGCACGATTATTCGATCGAAGAGCGCTACGAAGCCGGCATTGCGCTAGAAGGCTGGGAAGTCAAATCGATCCGCGCAAACCAGGTTCAGCTGAACGAAGCGTACGTAGTCGTGCGCAGCGGCGAGCTGTATCTACTCAACGCGCATATCAGTCCGTTGTCGACGACGTCGACGCACGTGAAAGCCGAGCCGACCCGCACTCGCAAGCTTTTGCTGCACGCGGCCGAGATACGTAAGTTGATCGGCAAGGTCGAGCGCGCCGGTTACTCACTGGTGCCATTGAACATGCACTACAGCAAAGGGCACATAAAGCTCGAAGTGGGTTTGGCGAAAGGTAAGCGGCAATTCGAAAAAAGGGCCGACCAGGCCGATAAAGATTGGAAACGCGAGCAGAGTCGATTGCTGAAACAACGCAGCCGCTAGCAGCGCAGCAGCCTTTTCAAGACGACTGCGTCGTCGCGGTTCTCGTAATAGCCGCGCAACAGCTCGACCTGCCGGTAACCGTGCTTGCCGTAAAACTGGCGCGCCGCGAAATTCGTTTCGCGCGCTTCGACTCGGATCGATGCAATTCCTGCAACTCTCGCGGTAACCTCGAGCCAATCGAGCAGAGCCGACGCAATGCCTTGGCGCCGACGCACCGCCTGAACTGCCATCAGCAGCAGGTGCGCGTCCTCTTCGCGGTACTTCATGATTGCGAACG
>DATEOP010000020.1:0-4507 GCA_035274065.1 Burkholderiaceae bacterium | reverse complement strand
CCGCCTATTCGCTAAACAAGCGCTGATTGCTCGCGGGTTTGAACCTCCCTCGTTCGTCGAACGAGGGAGGACTTTCGAATGGCTGACAGATTCTCGTCCAAACCGGCGCCGAGACGGCGCAGCTGGTCGTGGCGCAGTCGGACTTTCCGCGGTGTCGTCTATCAGGTCATTGCGGTCAGTGTCATCGCGCTGGCTGCGTGGTTTCTGACCTCGAACACGCTGACCAACCTGCGCATCCGCGGCATTCAAAGCGGCTTCGACTTCGTCATCCAGCCGGCCGGCTTTGGCATCGGCGAGACGGTGATCGAGTTCGACTCGAGCGATCCGTATTGGAAGGCATTCCTGGTTGGACTGACGAACACGTTACGCGTAGCGATCGTCGGCATTCTGCTTTCAACAGCGCTCGGAACAGCCATTGGCATCGGCCGTTTGTCGCGCAATTTTCTGGTGCGCGCCGTGTGCTCGGCATACGTCGAGATCTTCCGCAACATTCCGGTGCTGCTGCAGTTGTTGATGTGGTACCTGTTGTTGAACGAGCTGCTGCCACCGGTGAGCGAGGCACTGCACCCTGCGCCGGGCATGTTCCTTTCTAAAGGGGGGTTCGCCTTTCCAGTTCCGGTCTGGTCGCCAGGATTTGGACTGATACTGGCCGGTGCGACTGCCGGCATCGTTTGCGCGTGGCTTTACCGTCGGTGGACGTACGCGCAATTCGCATTGACCGGACACGCACGCGCCGTGTTCTGGCCGGCTGTCACGATCATCGTAATTGGGGTGGTTGCCGGCTGGTTTGCGGCCGGTATGCCGACTGCGCTCGACATGCCAGCAAAGACTGAATTCAACGTAGTCGGAGGCGGCGCAGTGACGCCGGAATTTCTGGCCCTGACGCTGGGACTCACGATCTACACAGCGTCGTTCATCGCCGAGATCGTGCGCTCGGGAATACAGGCGGTGCCATGGGGGCAGATCGAGGCCGCGAGCGCACTGGGGCTTAGCAGAGGTCGGCAGCTGAAGCTGGTGTTGTTGCCGCAGGCGCTGCGGGTCATCATTCCGCCACTGACCAACCAGTACCTGAATTTGACCAAGAATTCTTCACTCGCAGTCGCGATTGGCTATCCCGACCTGGTGTCGATCTCAAACACGACGCTGAATCAGACCGGCCGCGCGGTCGAGTGCATCACCATCATCATGGCGGTGTACCTGACGTTATCGCTTTCGACTGCGGCGCTGATGAACTGGTACAACGCGCGCGCGGCGATCCGGGAACGATGAGCGCAGTCAGTTCCGCAGCGGTCTTTGAGACTGTCGCTGCACGCCCGGCGCCAGTCGTCACTCGTGGCGTGCTCGGCTGGATCCGTCGCAACCTGTTTGCGGGGCCCGGCAGCGCGGTCGCCACGCTCACGATCATCGCCGCACTGTTGTACTACGTCCCGGGAATTATCGACTGGGCGGTCATTAATGCGGTCACACGACCCGACGTTGCTGCCTGCCGCGCACTCGATGGCGCTGGTGCATGCTGGGGAGTGATCGCAGAGAAGTACCGACTGATCCTATTCGGCCGCTATCCGTTTGATGAGCAGTGGCGACCGTTGGCCGCGACGATCCTGATGCTTGCAATGCTGGTCGCCAGCTGCACCCGGCCGTTATGGAGCCGATGGTTGCTGATCGCATGGATGATTGTGTTCTCCGCGTTCTTCGTCCTGATGCGCGGCGGCGTATTCGGCTTGTCCACTGTCGATACGGATCGATGGGGTGGCCTGCCGCTGACGCTGCTGCTCTCCACGATTGGCATCGCTGCTGCGTTTCCGATCGCCGTTCTGGTCGCGCTCGGGCGGCGTTCGCATCTGCCGGCGCTGCGCACGATCTGCATCGTGTATGTCGAGTTGATTCGAGGTGTGCCGCTGATCTCGGTGTTGTTCATGGCGTCGTTCATGTTTCCGCTGTTCATGCCGCAAGGGGTCACGATCAACGTACTGGTACGAGTGCTGGTGGGCATCACGCTATTCGCGGCGGCGTATTTGGCCGAGGTCGTGCGCGGCGGCCTGCAGGCGATTCCAAATGGGCAGCACGAGGCGGCGGCCTCGCTCGGCCTTTCCTATTGGCAAACGCAGCGCAAGATCATCTTGCCGCAGGCGCTGCGGCTCGTTGTTCCTTCGATCATGAACAGCTTCATCAGCACGTTCAAGGACACATCGCTTGTGACGATCGTAAGCCTGTACGAGCTGACCGGTTCGGTAACGCTGGCACTGGCCGGAGACTCGAACTGGCGGCCGTTCTTCACCGAGGCGTATCTGTTCATCGCCGCGATCTACTGGGTCTTCTGCTTCGCGATGTCACGTTACAGCCAGTGGGTGGAGCAGCGTCTGAATGTCGGCCATAGGCGAGCATGAGCCAAACAACTTTGTCCCAACCGATCATCTCTTTTGAGAAGGTCAACAAGTGGTTCGTGCAGTTTCACGTGCTGCGCGATATCGACCTTACTGTCGGCTCGGGCGAACGGATCGTCATCTGCGGCCCTTCGGGTTCCGGCAAATCCACACTGATCCGCTGCATCAATCGTCTGGAAGAACATCAGGAAGGCCGGCTGATCGTCGACGGTGTTGAGCTTGCCGACGACGTCAAGGCGATCGAGGCGATTCGTCGCAAGGTTGGAATGGTGTTTCAGCAGTTCAATCTATTTCCGCACCTCACGGTGCTCGAAAATCTGACGCTTGCGCCGATGTGGGTCACCGGTGTGCCGCAAAAAGAGGCTGAAGAACGGGCGATGGCCCAGCTAGCGCGCGTGCGGATCGCCGAGCAGGCGCAGAAATATCCAATGCAGTTGTCAGGCGGTCAGCAGCAGCGCGTTGCGATCGCGCGCGCTCTTTGCCTGACACCGAAGATCATGCTGTTCGATGAACCCACGTCCGCGCTCGACCCAGAGATGATCAAGGAGGTACTCGACGTGATCATCGAGCTCGCAGAGCACGGGATGACGATGATCTGCGTCACGCACGAGATGGGGTTCGCCAAATCAGTCGCCGACCGCGTGATCTTTATGGACATGGGCCAGATCGTCGAACAGAACACGCCCGAGGAGTTCTTCAGTCACCCGAAGAACGACCGGACGCGCGACTTTCTGTCAAAGATCCTGAGCCATTGACCGCGCTCGATGCGCGTCCGAGCAGACCTTAGAGCGTAGAGGCAGGTGCGCTCGCCTGATTGCGGGCTACGCACTGGAATTGCATCTCAGAAGATTGGACGGCCGACGCCGCGCTCTGGTTAGAGCCGTTTAACGGAACCATTATCTTGTTCTTGGCGGCGCAGTGGCGGTAGGCATCCTGATGCAACCTCGCCTTCAGGGCGCTGCCTGAATAGTCCTGGAATCGTCCGAGGCTAGCGACTCGGTACGTCTCGGGACCGATTTCTACGATGCCATCGGAGCCGGTACTGGTAGCGCAGCCGGCAATGAGGCCGACAGACATCATGAAGATCACGGCGATTAACTTTTGCATGGGGGCCTTGTGCAGTTACGTCGAGTTGGTGCGGCAGGCGCGGGGGAACCCGCGTGGCAGTCAACTTAACGCGGGCGATGGGCAACCTTCTGTTGATTAGCCTTTGCCGGCCAAACCTATTGGCAGCATCGAACACCCTAAAGTTAGCCAAGCGTGCTTGGCCAGCCGTCAGGCTTCAGATGACTATCGGTGCCGCGCCCGCGTTACCGCTACTTACTTCGTCGGCGTTTTGGCTGCGCGCTCGCGCTTGATTGCAATTTCGTCGCGTTCGTCAAAAGCCTTGTCGGCGCAGCGCTCAACCCAGTTCTGACGCTCTTTGTCCAACGCGGCGCCCTGTTCCCTCAAGCCTGGCAGACGAGAGTTATAGGTTTCACCGATTTGGTTGCGGCGCGCTTCTTCGTCCTGCAACGCCTGCTTGCCGACTGCGTCGGCCGGGTCGAGCGCAGCGCGCTTGCGCTCAAGTTCTGCATCCATCGATTTGACTTCGGCACGCTGCTGGTCGAGCGACGTTTGCTCCTTCAGCACGTTCTCGCGCATAACCATCAAACGGTCCTGCTGGTCCATGCACGATCGCAGTTGGTCGCGTGTCATCGGCTTGACCTTGCCCTTACCTGACTGCTGCGTAGATGTCTTCTTCGGCGGAGGCTCCGCTGCGTGCGCAGGTGCCACGCACAACGCAGCGGTGACGTAAGCGCCGGTGAAAAGGACGCGCAAACCTAAGGTAGGAGAGATGTTTTCCATTGGATGCTCCGGCATTTAGGTCAAGTTTATTGAATCCCGCGGCAAGCCCCGTACCACCCACAGTCCGGCTAGTTTGACGCCCAGGGATCGCGGGTTTAACTTGTCCGACAATACGGAAGCAGCAACAGGAGACCTCGATGAAACTGTCACCGGAGCAGCGCGAGCAGTTTGAGCGCGAAGGCTATTTGTTTTTTCCCGGCTTGTTCTCGCGCGAAGAAACAGAGGTGCTGACCGATGCGGTGCCCGAGCTTTATGCGCGGCGCGACGTCTGCAAT
>DATEOP010000019.1:0-2701 GCA_035274065.1 Burkholderiaceae bacterium | reverse complement strand
GCATTCTTGCAATATCTTGTGCTCGCCGTTCTTTGCGCTGTGCTCCATTAGCACGACCACGCGCTCTACCCCACCGACCAGATCCATCGCGCCGCCCATACCCTTGACCAGCTTTCCCGGGATCATCCAGTTGGCGAGATCTCCTTTCTCGCTGACCTGCATCGCGCCCAGGATGGCAAGGTTGATATGGCCGCCCCGAATCATCGCGAAGGAATCAACGCTGGAAAAGTAACTCGAGCCGGGCAGCGCGGTTACCAACTGCTTGCCTGCGTTGATCAGATCGGGATCCACTTCTTCTTCGAGCGGAAACGGGCCGATACCAAGCAACCCGTTCTCGGACTGCAGCATGACGTCCATGCCCGCAGGGATGTAGTTGGCCACCAGTGTGGGCAGGCCAATCCCTAGATTCACGTAAAACCCATCTTGCAGTTCCTGTGCCGCACGCGCGGCCATTTGTTCGCGAGACCACGGCATCTCAGTTCTTCCTCACAGTACGATTTTCAATGCGCTTTTCCGGAGTCGTATTAAGCACCAGGCGCTGCACAAAGATGCCGGGCGTGTGCACATTGTCAGGATCGAGCATGCCGTTCTCGACGATCTCTTCGACCTCGGCTACCGTGACCTTGCCGCACATCGCTACGACTGGATTGAAGTTGCGCGCGGTCTTTCGGTAGACGAGATTGCCTTGCTTGTCGGCCTTCCACGCCTTGACCAGCGAAACATCGGCGCGGATCGAGCGCTCCATCACGTATTCCTTGTTACCCCACGCACCGTCGAATTTCTGCGTCGGTTTTCCTTCGGCCACGATCGTGCCAAAACCGGTACGGGCGAAAAACGCAGGAATGCCGGCGCCACCGGCGCGCATGCGCTCGGCCAGCGTGCCTTGCGGCGTGAACTCGAGCTCGAGTTCGCCCGCCAGATACTGCCGTTCGAACTCCTTGTTTTCGCCGACATACGACGAGATCATTTTGCCGATCTGCCGTGTGGTTAACAGCAGTCCGAGACCAGCACCATCGATGCCCGCGTTGTTGCTAACGCACGTGAGCTTCTTGACGCCGCTATCGCGCAACGCAACGATCAATGCTTCCGGAATTCCGCACAACCCGAAGCCGCCTACGGCGACGATTTGCCCGTCTTTAACCACATCGGCCAGCGCCGCCGAGGCGGTGGCATACACCTTGTTCATTGAGTTCTCCGCTATTCAGTCGCGAATTTTATGTGATGGCTGCGCGCACAGCTGCGGGCCATGGTGCGGACTTGCCCAAGCTGTAGTCGAACCAGACAATCACAGTGCGCCCTGTCGCGTAAACAACGCCCGCTTCGTTTTTCTTTTCGATCTTCAGCGACATCTCGACACTTGAACGTCCGACGCGTGTCACGAGCTGTGTGACGATTGCGGTCCCAGGGTAGGTCATTGCCTTCAGGAAATCACAACCGGCGTGCGCCAAAATCGGCGCTTCACCGACCGGCAACGTAGGAAAGCCGAAGCGTGCGAACCATTGGATACGCGCTTCCTCCATCAGGCGGAAATACATCAGATTGTTCAGGTGCGACATGGCGTCCATGTCGCCCCATCGCAGCGGCACTTCGATGACGAACTCTCTCACGTGACCGACATTCCATCATCGGCAGCGATGATCGCGCCGTTGATGAACTGCGACTCCTCGGCGACGAGTAACAAGAGCACGCCATCAAGATCTTCTGGCGAACCGACTCTTTTGCGCGGTAGACGGTCGAGCAACTTCGCGCCGCGCTCGGTATCCCACACCGCATCGTTCATTTCAGTGCGGATATATCCGGGACAGATCGCGTTGACGTTGATGCCATAGCGACCCCATTCGACGGCCTGCGAGCGCGTCATATGAATCACCGCCGCCTTCGTCATGCAATACACGCCGATATCAGGCAGCACCCGCAAGCCCGCAATGGAAGCAATGTTCACAATCCGGCCGCGCAACCCCTGCTGCTGCTTCGACCGTCCGATCATCTGCCGCGCCACGGCCTGCGCTACAAAAAAGGCACCCTTGACGTTGGTGTCGAACATGTAGTCATAGTCGACCGGCGTCACTTCCGTGAGCCGCTGGGCGGTCGAAACGCCGGAATTGTTAACAAGAATGTCGATTGGCCCGACCTCGCGCTCGGTTTGCTTGACGGCAGCGTCGATCGATTCCTGGTCAGTTACATCGAGCCCAACAATGTGGGCGGCGCCGCCCGCCGCCTCGATCTCGGCCCGCAAATCCTTCAGACGCTCGAGTCGGCGCGCTGCCAGCACCGTCAGCGCACCGTTGGCCGCAAGGACGCGTGCGAACCGCGCGCCCAGACCGCTGCTGGCGCCCGTGACCAGTGCCACTTTCTCTTTTAAATTGGTTCGCATCGTAGTCAGCGTAGACGGAAATCCGGGTGTTCGCGCGCCGAGCTATCTCTTCAACGCGGCAACTACGGCGCATCCGTTATGGGGACGATGATCGCACAGTCGATCCTTCTACAATCCTCGATCACACAAGGACAAGATATGGTCGACGCAGACGTACAGCGCGAATCGATGGAGTACGACGTCGTTGTCGTCGGCGGCGGGCCGGCTGGCCTATCGGCAGCGATTCGGCTTAAACAGCTCGCGGCACGCGGCGGACGCGAAGTTAGCGTCTGCGTACTGGAGAAAGGCTCCGAAATCGGCGCGCACATTTTGTCGGGCGCCGTAATC